>JBDSPT010000053.1:0-2776 GCA_039930205.1 Opitutus sp.
GTGTCAAAGACCCGCCCTACTTAAGGCGGCCTACGTTTCGTCGGCATCAGCAAACGCGGCGACGAAGACGAAGCCCACCGATGACGATTCGCGTGCGCGCACCATTCTGACTCCGCTGCTGCGCCGGGCGTATCGGCGGCCGGTCACGGAAGCCGATCTCCGCAAGCCGATGCAATTTTTTCGAGAGGGTTGCGCCGAAAGCGGCAGCTTCGATTCAGGTATCGAGAGCGCAATTACCGCAATTCTGGTCAGTCCGCGGTTCTTGATCCGCGTGGAGGAAGATCCTCGCGATGTGGCTTCGAACACGCCGTATCGCATCAGCGATCTGGAGCTCGCATCGCGTCTTTCATTTTTTCTATGGAGCAGCTTGCCTGATGATCTGCTGCTCGACGTTGCCGTCCGGGGCGACTTGCACCGACCGGAGGTTCTCGAACAGCAGGTGCGACGCATGCTGGCGGATCCCCGTTCGCAGAGCCTGGTCACCAATTTCGCCACCCAATGGCTTCAGCTGCGGAAGCTCGACGCCATCACGCCCGATCTGCGCCTGTTTCCGAATTTCGATGACAATCTCCGCCAATCGTTTCGTCACGAGACCGAGCTCTTTGTCGAAAGCATCCTGCGCGAAGATCGCAGCATCACCGATCTGCTCTCGGCTGATTATACGTTCGTGAATGAGCGGCTGGCGAAACACTACGGCATCCCGAACGTCTATGGGAGCCGGTTCCGTCGGATCTCTTTCGCGGATGATCCAAATCGCGAGAGGGGCGGGCTGCTTCGGCAAGGCAGCATTCTCACCGTCACCTCGTACGCCACGCGCACCTCGCCGGTGATTCGCGGACATTGGATCCTCGCTAATCTCGTGGGTGAACCGCCACCTCCGCCGCCTCCCAACGTGCCCGCGCTCGACGACAACACCGTGTCCGCCTCGCTGCCGATGCGTGCGCGACTCGCGGAGCATCGGAAGAATCCATCCTGCGCCAGCTGCCACAACGTGATGGATCCGGTCGGCTTTGCGCTGGAGAACTTCGACGCCGTGGGCCGCTTCCGCGTGAATGAAGATCATAAGCCGATCGACGCCTCGGGCGGACTCCCGGACGGCAGCACGTTTTCGGGAGTGGCGGCACTGGAACGCGGGCTCCTGCAGCATCCCGAGCTTTTCGCCGAAACACTCAGTGAAAAGCTGTTGGTTTTTGCGCTCGGTCGCGGAGTTGAAAGCTACGATGCTCCCGCGATCCGCGAGATCGTTCGCCGCGCCCGGGCGGACGACTTTCGATTTTCCGCTCTGATTCTCGGCATCGTTAACAGCACTCCATTCCAAATGAGGAAAACCCCATGAACTTCCTGACCAAAAAAGCACTTTCCCGTCGGACATTTCTGCGCGGCATCGGCGCCACGCTCGCGCTGCCCCTCCTTGATGCGATGGTGCCCGCAGCGATCGCTGGCACCAAGTCTCCAGCCAGACCGGTGAAGCGGCTCGGCTATGTGTTTATGCCCATGGGCTGCGATCAGTCGCGTTGGACACCGGGAGGCTCCGACGGAACGTTGAACGAGCTGTCGCCGATCTTGAGTTCGCTTGAGCCGGTGAAGCAACACGTCACCGCCTTCACGAATCTCGAACTGCGGAACGCGTATCCAGGTTCTCACGCCACGTCGAATTCATCGTTTCTAAGCGCGGCCAAGGCCAAGCATACCGAGAGTTCAGACTATTATCTGGGCACCACCGCCGACCAGCTCGCGGCCCAGCAGATCGGGCGGGAAACGCAGCTGCCGTCGCTCGAGCTATCGATGGACATGCTCCAGACCACGGGGCAATGCGACAACGGTTACGCGTGTGTGTATCAGAACAATCTTTCGTGGTCCTCGCCGACGACGCCGCTGCCGTCCGAAGCTCATCCCCGAATCGTGTTCGAGCGACTCTTCGGCGAGGGCGGCAACCTGGCTGAGCGCCAGGCGGCGCTGCGCAAACGGGCAAGTCTCCTCGACTGGATCGTGGAGGATATCGCCAGCCTGAACCGAAATCTTGGGGCCAGTGACCGCGCGAAGATGAGCGAGTACCTCGACACCGTGCGCGAGGTGGAGCGACGGATTCAGAAAGCCGAGGCGGATGTGGCCACCAGTTCGTTGCCGGTCGATCTCGAGCGGCCGCTCGGGGTTCCTGCGGCGTACGCGGATCACGCGCGACTGATGTTTGACCTGCAGGTGCTGGCGATGCAGGGCGACATCACGCGGGTGTGTTCCTTCCAGCTCGCCCGCGAGACCAGCAACCGGACGTATCCGGAAATTGGCGTCTCTGATCCGCATCATCCGCTTTCCCATCACGGCAACGATCCGGAGAAGGTTGCCCGCATGGCAAAGATCAACGCGTTTCACGTGTCGCTCTTCGCGTATTATCTCGAGCGATTGAAAGCCACCCCCGACGGCGACGGTTCTCTGCTGGATCATTCGTTGATTCTCTACGGCAGCGGCATCGGCAATCCGAACATCCATGACCACACAAACCTTCCCATCTTGGTGGCCGGAGGCGCCGCGGGAGGCATGAAGGGTGGCCGGCATATCCGGTATAGCGAACCGGTACCGCTCGCGAATCTTCACCTGACGCTGCTCGACAAGGTCGGCGTGCACATTGACTCGTTCGCCGATAGCACAGGTAAGATCACGGATCTCTTCTCGCCCGTGACGGTGTAAGGTGACCGCCCGCTCACCAGAATCTCCCTGTGCAGGCAGCGCGTTCGAGCGCGTCGTCTGCGTCGCACCTCGCCGAGTGAACGGCGGGCCG
>JBDSPT010000054.1:0-7039 GCA_039930205.1 Opitutus sp.
TTCTGCGGCTCGTCGTTTTCGTCGAGGTACTGAAAGAGATCCTGACCCGGAAGTTCCTGCGCCTGTCGAACGATCGACGCGAGCCGGGGGTCATGCAGATCGATCTCATGATCCTTGCCACTCTTGCCGCGGAACTCGAAGTGCAACGTCCCGCGGCCAATCTTCACGTGGCGGTCGCGCATCGTGCTCAGGCCGAACGAGCGATTCTGTTTCGCATATTCTTCGTTGCCGATTCGAACGAGCGTCGTCTCCAACAACCGGATCATCGCCGCGAGGACCTTGCGCTGATCCAGTTTCCTTCGCGCGAGATCGCGGGTGACGCGCTGGCGAATTTTCGGCAGCGCTTTGCCGAACGCGATCATCCGCTCAAACTTCGCGTCGTCCCGCACCGCCGACCAATCTGAATGGTAGCGGTACTGTTTTCGACCACGAGCATCTCGCCCGGTCGCCTGGATATGTCCGTTCGTAAGCGGACAGATCCAGACCTGCGTCCAGGCTGGCGGAATCGCGAGTCGTTTGATTCGTCCGAGCGTAGGTCCATCTTTCACCGCTCGCTGTTCGGAGCTCCGATAACTGACTGATTTGCCGGAAATGCGGCGCGTGATGCCCGGGGAGTGATCCGTCACGTAGCGCAGACCTGCTTCACGGGCCGACGCCAGCGACTCGGGCGTGGGCGCGGTCGTCCCCGAACCATCCATAGTCCTGGCGGAATCTTTAACTACGCTCACCACGATCTGACAGCGGTTCCGCTATGTGCGAGAGGCGCTGCGGCGGGAATCATCAACGCAGAGGGACGACAACGAAGTAGAAGCAGCAGCATGAAATGAGGGCGGGAATTTACATGCGTCACATGCCTTCCGCCATCGGGAAGACTCCCGTGCTGATGCTGAGGGTTAGAGTCCGGAGGGGAGATCGTGGTGTGCGGTGCACAGCTGATGAACGCCTGCTGTTGGTCATTGCGAGCCAGCTTTCCGGCGGGGCAATCCAACTGAAATTTCAGATCGATGGCCGCGTCGCTGCGCTCCTCGCCATGACGCGAACAGTCCATGGTCCACCCACCGAACGCACCGTTGGTCCCGGGTGTCAGAATGACAGGTCGTTTGAGAGTTCCTCGGCGTTTACCATCCAACGACTCCGCGTTGGTGGTGAGTCTTGTAATGATATGGACCGACAACGTTGTCCCATGGAATGCGGTCGGCGAAACATTGCCCTTCTCTTCGCGTGCTTCCGCGAAATCAATTCCTCGCGCTGACGAGCATCGCGAGTGCTTTGTCCAGCGATACAATGCTGACGGGTTTCGTCAGGTGCGTCACAAATCCCGCCGCACGGCTGCGTTGCATGTCTTCGATCATGCCATAACCCGTCAACGCGATGCCGGGGATGGCGAGTCGCTCCCGCAGCTCGGACATTAAATCGCAACCGTTACCATCAGGCAGGCCGATATCAGAAATCAGGATATCGAACGTCTCTCGCATCGCCGCATCACGCGCTTCCGCCAGCGACCGTGCCGCCACGACATGAAAGCGACGACGCGAAAGGAGTTCGGTGAGCGTCGCACACGTGGGCGCATGATCCTCCACCAGGAGAACGCGCCGGGCTTCCGACATCGCGCGAAACATCTGCGCCGGTGAACTGGTTGTCTTCGGCGCAGGTGTCCCAGACTCTTCGCTGCTTTTCACCGAAAGCGGCAGCTCGACCGTAAACGTCGCTCCGCGATTACGTCCGTCGCTCGTCGCCTGGATGGCTCCGGAGTGAAGCTGCACGAGCATCCGCGAAATCACCAAACCAAGTCCCAATCCGCCGAAACGGCCGCTGCCATTCGCGGCGTGATCTCCCTGCGCAAACGCCGCGAAAATTCTCGCGATCTCCTCCGGGGTCAGGCCAATGCCCGTATCAGCAATGTGCACACGTATGTTGCGCCGTCCGGAGTCGACCTCCGTCCTCAGCACCAACTCGCCACCATCCGGCGTGAACTTCACGGCGTTCTTGATCACGTTCCAGAAGATCTGCTTCAGGCGCATGTCGTCGCCGCTGACCGTATGCTCCGGCGCTTGCAGCTTCATCGTGACCCGGAGCTGCTTCTTGCCGATCTCCTGGCGCATCATCACGAGGGCGTCATGCAGAACCGAGTGGATCTGCACCGGCTGCAATTCGAGCGTGATCTTCCCGCGCGTAATCGCGGTAAGGTCGAGCAGATCGTCGATCAGTCGCGCCTCGAGCGTCACATTCTGCGCGATCGTTTCAAAGTCGGCGCGAATCTCCGCGGGAACCGAGGGATTGCCCGCCGCTTCGCTGGCCAGCAACAGCACGGGATTGAGCGGCGTGCGAAGCTCGTGCGACAGGCGCGCAAGGAATTCGTCTTTCGCCTTCGAGGCCTCCACCGCGGTATCGCGCGCCGCAGCGACCTGCTGCTCTGCCAGTTTCCGATCGGTGATATCAGTGATCACGGCGACCAGCCCCACGACCTCATTCGTCGTCGACCGTTCGGGCTCATGCACCACGAACACCCAACGCGGCCCCAGTGAGGCGTACGCGATCTCCGCTTCAAACTCCACCCGCTTACCGTTGAGTGCCGCGTCGATGTGATCGCGGATCGCCGCGTAGGGCGCGTCGCCCATGACTTCAGTGAAGTGTTTGCCGATCAGATCCTGCGGCTCGAATCCAAAGCGCCGCGCGTAGGTTCGATTCACGAACTTGAACCGATGTTCGCGATCAAGCTGCGTGATGAACACCGGCGCGTCGTCCGTCACCAATCGCAGTTGCGCTTCCCGTTCGCGCAACGACTGCTCGCGCTGCGAGAGCTCCTGATTGACCCGCACCAACTCGGCCGTTCGCGCGGCGACCCGCTCCTCCAGTTCATTGTTGATGACCCGGAGCGACTCCTCGGCCTTGAGCCGGTTCACCACTTCGATCTCCAAGGCCGCGTTCGTCGCCGCGAGCGCCGCGGTTTTTCGGAACAGATCGACGAACACCGCGATCTTCGAACGCAGAATCTGCGGATTGATCGGCTTCGTAAGGTAATCCACCGCGCCACTGCCGTAGCCCTGCAGCACGTCTTTATCTTCCTGAAAATAGGCCGTGAGGAAAATGATCGGGATGTGCTGCGTTCGCCGGCGCTGCTTGATCAACGTGGCGAGCTCAAGGCCGCTCATCCCCGGCATTTGAATATCCAATACGATCACTGCGAACTCACCTTCCAGCAAATGCATCAACGCCCGCTCGGCCGTCAACGCCCGCACCAGATTGTAGTCCGGCGAATCGAGCAGGCTTTCCAGCACGTCCAAATTCCGCACTTCGTCGTCGACGATCAGAATGTTCGCCGGCGCGAGCCTCTCCAGGGCGGGGAGCGTTGGGGCGTGAGCGGAAATCATGGGCGTCGACCTTGGGGAGGCTGCACCATCATCGTTGATCCCGCGCCGCGCCGGGCACGCCAGCCCCGGCTCGAACGGCAGGCGCACGCCCCGGCAGGGCCGATTCTCGCAGGTTGCCTTGCGGTGGTCATGGGTCGTGGCGCTCCCGGGATCAGCGATAGAGCCAGACGCGCAGCAGCGAGAGGAGCTCGTTCGTGTTCACCGGCTTCGCAATGTAGTCGGAAGCTCCGGCCGAGAGACACTTTTCCCGGTCACCTTTCATCGCCTTCGCGGTGAGCGCCATAATGGGCAGAGCGCCAAATTTCGGATCCTTGCGGATCTCCTTCATCGTCTGATAGCCGTCCATTTCAGGCATCATGATGTCCATCAGCACCACGCCAATATCAGGTTGGGTGTTGATCAAGTCGATCGCCTGTCGGCCATTCATCGCGCTGACCACGTTCATCTCCTGGTTTTCCAACATCGTGGTGAGCGCAAAAATATTGCGGGCATCATCGTCAACGACGAGGACCTTGCGCCCGCGGAGCACCTCGTTCGAGGCGTGCAGGTGATCGAGCATCTTCTGCTTCTGCTCGGGCAGGTTCGTGATCACGCGATGCAAGAACAACGCGGTTTCGTCGAACAATCGCTCCGGAGACTGGACGTCCTTCACCAGAACGCTTTTCGCCACCGCCCGGAGTTGGCGTTCCTCCTCCTGCGTCAGGTCCTTGCCCGTGAACACCACCACCGGAATGTCGCGGAGTGCGGGCTCGGCCTGGAGTTTATCGAGCAGCTCGAAGCCCGTCATATCCGGTAACCGCAAGTCCAGTACGCAACAATCGAACGGTTGATCCAGCAGCTGGTTGAGCGCTTCCGATCCGCTGCCCGCCGTGACGATCTCGATATCATCGTGCCGCAAAAGTTCGACGATGCCGGCGCGCTCGATGTCGTTGTCCTCGACGATCAGCAATCGCTTCAGGTGAGGTTCGACGAACTTCTTGATGCGATCGAAGCACTCTTCGAGCCCCTGCGTGGTCGTGGGTTTGACCGTGTACGAAAATGCTCCGCGGGCGAGCGCGTGTGACCGCTCATCGTCGACCGAGATAATTTGCACGGGGATGTGCCGCGTGGTCGGGCTCAGCTTCAAATTGTTCAGCACCGTCCAGCCCAGCATGTCCGGCAGGAACACGTCGAGGGTGATCGCCGTGGGTTGATACTGCCGCGCCAACGTGAGCGCTGCGTTGCCTCGACTGGCCACGATGCCCTTGAATCCCTTTTCGCGAGCGAGGCCGAGCAACACCCGCGCGTAGTGCGGATCGTCTTCCACAATCAGCAAACTCCGGTCGCCGGGCTGCACCTGGTCCCGGTCGTCGAGAATGACTTCTTCGCGGGCCGCCGGGAGCATGATCGGTGTCGTGGACGACGCGTTTCGAACCTTCTCGTGCGTGGGCTCCATGTAGAACAACGGCAGATACAGCGTGAACGTGCTGCCATGGCCCGCCACGCTATGCAGCCGAATCTCGCCCCCCAGCAACGCCGCGAGTTCACGCGAGATGGAGAGACCAAGCCCGGTGCCGCCGTACTTACGACTTGTACCGGCGTCCGCCTGCTGGAACGCCTCGAAGATCAGCTTCTGCTTTTCCGCCGCGATGCCGATGCCCGTATCACTGATCGAAAACGCGATGACCTGCTGCGACCGGCTGAGCACCGTATGGTGGGGCGACCAGCCCGCCTGCGCCGGGTGAACTTTGATCGAGACCTCGCCCTGCGCGGTGAACTTGAACGCATTTGAGAGCAGATTCTTCAGGACCTGCTGCAGCCGTTTCGGATCCGTGGTGATCACCCGGGGCAGCGTGGGCGAGAACTCCACGAGGAACGGCAGACTCTTTGAATCGGCGATGTGCTGGAAATTTCGCTCCGTCGCGTCACGCAGCGATTTGAAGCTGATCTCTTCCGCTTCGACGGTCACCGTCCCTGATTCGATCTTCGAAAGGTCCAAAATGTCCGTGATCAGGTTGAGCAAATCCGAACCCGACGAGTGGATGTTGCGGGCGAACTCGATCTGCTTCTGCGACAAGTTGCCGCCGCCGTTTTCCGCGAGCTGCTGACCCAGGATCAGAATCGAATTCAATGGTGTG
The DNA here is from genome assembly GCA_039930205.1 of Opitutus sp. GTDB lineage: Bacteria > Verrucomicrobiota > Verrucomicrobiia > Opitutales > Opitutaceae > Opitutus. The sequence goes on from JBDSPT010000054.1 coordinate 5,489, forward strand.
CGCAGTTCATGCGACATGTTCGCGAGGAACTCCGACTTGTACTTCGAGGTGAGCGCGAGTTCCGCCGCCTTTTCCTCAAGCGCGCGCCGCGCCTGTTCGACTTCGCTGTTCTTGCGTTCGACTTCGACGTTCTGCTCGGCGAGCTGACGCGCCTTCTGCGCCAGCTCTTCATTCGTTTGCGTCAGCTCCTTCTGCTGTGACTGCAACTCGACCGTCAGCTGCTGCGACTGCTGCAGGAGCCCTTCCGTCCGCATCGTGGCTTCGATCGTGTTCAACACGACGCCGATCGACTGGGTGAGCTGCTCGAGGAAGGTGATATGCGTGATGCTGAACGGATGCAGCGACGCGAGCTCGATCACGGCCTTGGTCTGGCCTTCAAACAACACCGGTAACACCACGATGCTCGCCGGAATGGCTTCACCCAGGCTCGAGTGAACGCGCGTATAACCCGACGGCACGTCATTCAGCAGGATGCGCGCTTTTTCCACCGCGCATTGTCCGACCAAGCCATCGCCCAGCCCGATGCGCTCGGGTTGACCCGGCCGCTGCGCGTAACCCGTAAGCAGACGCAACACTGGCCTCTCTTCGAGTCCGACGACCATCTGATAGATCGTGCCCTGCTGCGCGTTGACGAGTGGCGCGAGCTCCGACAGCAGCGTGCGACCGACGGTGAACAAATCGCGCTGACCCTGGAGCATGCTCGTGAACTTCGCCAGGTTCGTCTTGAGCCAATCCTGCTCCTGATTCGTCTCCGTCGTATTACGGAGATTATAGATCATCGTGTTGATGTTGTCTTTCAGCTCGGCGACCTCACCGCGCGCATCGACCTGAATCGACCGCGTCAGATCACCCTTGGTCACGGCCGTCGCCACCTCGGCGATCGCGCGCACCTGCGTCGTCAAATTCGCGGCGAGAAGATTCACATTGCCCGTCAAATCCTTCCAGGTGCCCGATGCGCCAGGCACGTGCGCCTGACCGCCCAGGCGGCCTTCCACGCCGACTTCGCGCGCCACGTTTGTCACCTGCTCGGCGAAGGTCGCGAGCGTGTCCGTCATGTTGTTGATCGTCTCAGCGAGGGCCGCGACTTCACCTTTCGCTTCCACCGTCAGCTTCTGGCGAAGATTGCCGTTCGCCACGGCCGTAACAACTTTCACGATACCCGACACCTGGTCCGTCAAGTTGGCGGCCATGACGTTGACCGAGTCGGTCAAATCCTTCCACGTGCCGGCCACGCCTTGCACCTGCGCCTGACCACCCAGCTTGCCTTCCGTACCGACTTCGCGCGCCACGCGCGTCACTTCCGCCGCGAACGCGTTCAACTGGTCGACCATCGTGTTGATCGTGTTCTTCAGCTCCAGGATTTCCCCCTTCACGTCGACCGTGATCTTACGCGACAAGTCGCCTCGCGCGACCGCCGTCGTCACCTCGGCGATGTTACGCACCTGAGCGGTGAGATTGGTCCCCATCGCGTTCACCGAATCCGTCAAATCCTTCCACGTACCAGCGACACCGGGCACGACGGCTTGGACGCCGAGCCGGCCTTCCGTGCCG
>JBDSPT010000055.1:0-11244 GCA_039930205.1 Opitutus sp.
AGCCCGCCGGCCAGCATGACCAAGCTGATGACGTTTCTGGTCCTCCACGACAAGATCCAGAGCGGCGCTCTATCGCTTCAAACTCCCGTGTCGGTGGTCGCCGCCGATGCCAACATTGGCGGCACTCAAGTTTGGCTCAAAGAGAAGGAAGTTTTCTCAGTGGAAGAGCTCCTCTATGCGATGATGATCCAATCGGCAAATGACGCAGCGCACGCGTTGGCTCGTACAGCGGCCGGATCACCAAAAGCGTTCGTCGAACTGATGAATGCGAAGGCGCACGACATCGGGATGACGCACACGACCTTTCGCACGCCACACGGACTGCCGCCGAGCAACCGCCGCCTTGCGGAAGGTGACCTCACCACGCCGCATGATTTCGCCCTGCTCTGTCGTGAGCTCCTGACCAAGACTGACGTCCTCACGTACGCTTCGGTGAAGACCCGCGAGTTCGGGACCGGAGTTCGCCCGCAGCCGGTGGTGATGAACAATCACAATCACCTACTCGGGAAAATAGCAGGAGTGGACGGCCTGAAAACAGGTTTCACCAACGGCGCTGGATTTTGCCTCGCCGCCACCGCGCAACGAAACGGTCACCGTATCATTGTTGTGGTGATGGGCTCACCAGATCGGAAAGTGCGCGACATCAAAGTGGCGGAACTCATCGAACGAGGGTTCGCCGCACTGCCCGCCAACGCACCCCCCTTCACGCCGGCTCGCACGCCGCTGGCTTCGCCTGTCACCCTCGCACCAGCCACCATTTCCCCGATCTCGCCCGCCCCGCCCGATGCTCCGCCGGTCATCAAGTTCACGCCCCCGGCCCGGAAGAGGTAGCCGAAGTGGCGCCGTCGCGGGCCCCTGAAACCATCAGTGCTCGAGCACAATGACCAGCAGACCGAGCACGCAGAAGAGACCGCCGAGCAAGCCAGCTTCCCAGCGCTCAAAAGCGCTTAGCTTGAACCGCTGAAGGCCGATCAGGGCGAGCCAGGTAAAGAGCATCATCCCCGCGAGTGCTCCGATCGCCAAGATCGCACTCAGGACAAAGAATCCGTACCAGCCAAACTTTACGCCAGACAAGTAGACTGGCAGGAAGCCCTCACATGGCGACAACGTGAGCATCAGAAACAGACCGCCGATTGCCGCCCAATCCGTACGGCGTTCGGATATCAACTCGCTGTCCTTCAACTCATGCTCGAAGTGGCTTTCCTCTTCTTCTGTGCTACAGGACTCATTCGGACGATGATGGCCGCCCGGCACCGCGTGGTGACAAATCCCCCGGCCGGTAAGTTGGCGTCCAATGTAATAAATTCCCATCGCGACGAGGGCTCCCCCGGCCATCCAGGGGAACGCAGTCCCGAGTTTCTCGTCGAGCTGGAATCCGAACCATGCAATGGCGAGTCCCAGTAAACTCGTGAGCGCAACGTGTCCTATCCCTGCGAAAACCGCGACCGCGAGAGTTTTCGCGCGACTCCATGACCGCGCACGTGCAACTAAGACGAATGGCAACCAGTGCGTGGGTAGTGCTGCGTGGAAAAACGCCACGGTGAATCCCGTTGCTGCTACAGTAGTGAGAACGGTCGAATTCATCAGGTGGCGCTCAGCTTCGATTCAGCCAGCGAACGCGCATGACTGTCGAACGTGAAGTCTAGCAGCTCCGTCAACCCTCGCTTCGTACAAGAATGAACTGGTTCTCGCCGCCGCTTCTCGTTCTCCTGCCGAACGTCGACTCTCTCCGCTTCGCGAATGTCCTCTGACTTTAACACCGCGCCCGATGTTTCAGCTGTTCGCTCTTACCTCGAAGGGCTGCAGCACGCCATCTGTGAGTCGCTGGAAGCTGAAGACGGTAGTACCACGTTCCAACAGGACGCTTGGATTCGCGAAGAAGGTGGTGGCGGCAGGTCCCGCGTCTTGACCGAAGGCGCCGTGTTCGAGAAAGCCGGAGTTGGTTTCTCGCACGTCACGGGGCGAACCCTTCCGCCGTCGGCGACCGCACATCGTCCAGAACTCGCTGGCAAACCATGGGAAGCGATGGGCGTCTCTCTCGTACTCCATCCGCACAATCCGTTTGTCCCGACGAGTCACGCCAACGTGCGCTTCTTCTCGTCCGGCGATTCGTGGTGGTTCGGCGGTGGATATGATCTCACGCCCTACTACGGCTTCGAAGACGACGCCGTTCACTGGCATCAAACGGCTCGGACTGCGGTCTCGAAGTTTGGGGATGAGCTGTATCCGCAATTCAAACAACAATGCGATGACTACTTCTTTCTGAAACACCGGAATGAACCGAGGGGTATCGGCGGTCTCTTCTTTGATGATTTCAACTCCTTGGGATTTGAGCGTTCGTTTGCGCTCCTTCGCGCGGTGGGCGATAGCTTCCTGCCCGCTTATCTGCCGATCGTCGCGCGGCGAAAATCAACTCCTTACACGGATCGTGAACGTCAGTTTCAACTCTACCGCCGCGGTCGGTACGTGGAGTTTAATTTGGTTTGGGATCGAGGGACGCTGTTCGGTCTCCAAAGTGGCGGACGGACCGAGTCCATCCTCATGAGCCTTCCCCCACTCGTGCGGTGGGATTACGCGTGGACCCCGTCGCCTGGATCCCCTGAAGCACGGCTCTACGATACGTTCTTGAAGCCGCGTGATTGGGCCCGCGCGGTAGCGACGCAGTGACCGCGGCGATGGTCGGAAGACGCGGCGAACGGAAGATTTCGGAATTTCGTCTTTGCGACTTGGGTCGGTTCTTGCGCGTATGAACGGTCTATGACCAGTCGCGACCGTTTCCTCGCCGCGTGCGATCGCCGCACCCTCGACCGGCCTCCGCTGTGGATCATGCGCCAGGCAGGACGGTACCTGCCGGAGTACCGCGCGCTGAAAGCCAAGTCGTCGTTCTTGGAAATGGTGCGCACGCCCGAGCTCGCGGCCGAGGTCACGCTGCAACCACTGCGTCGATTCGCCTTCGATGCGGCGATTCTCTTCTCAGATATTTTGGTCATTCCGGAAGCTCTCGGGCAAGGTTATCACTTCCGCGACGAAGGCGGAATCGGGATGGAGTTTCGCCTGGAAACGCGCGCCCAGGTCGACGCGCTCGCACCCTCTACTGCAGTGCCCGATCGGCTGAAGTACGTCGCAGATACGCTGTCGCTGTTGAAGCGAGAGCTGAACGGAACCAAAGCGCTCCTTGGGTTTGGCGGCTCACCGTGGACCTTGGCCACGTACATGGTGGAAGGCGGGAGCTCAGATGACTTCGAGCGCATCAAGCAACTATTCTACACCGACCGCGCGACGTTTAATGCCCTGCTGGAAAAGCTTTCCGAAGCACTGATCGCATACTTCAAGATGCAGATCGCGGCGGGAGCCGATGCGATTCAAATATTCGATTCCTGGGGCGGGATCATTGCGGGCGCTGATTACGAGGACGCGTCCTTGCAATGGATACGCCGGGTCGTGTCCGCGCTGCCGCCAGGCTTCCCTGTTATTCTCTATGCCAAAGGTACGGCACCACACCATCGTGCCCAAGCGGCCACGGGAGTTCGCGTGCTGAGCGTGGACTGGACGAGCTCCCTACCCTCTCTGGCCCATCAACTCTCTACGCTGGATCGTCCCATCGCGTTGCAAGGCAATCTCGATCCGGTCCTGCTCAACACGACACCCGATATCGTGAAACGCGAAACGGCCCGACTGTTGGAGTCGATGCGCGGTGTTGACGGACATATCTTCAATCTGGGACATGGCATTCTGCCTCAGGCGAAAATCGAATGCGTTGAAGCTCTGGTGCACACCGTGACCAGCTGGATCTGAGAACCTCTTCGCGCCGCCCATCGTCCGAAGTTTCAAACCGGATTCGCGTCGTAAGGATTTCTGCGCAATGTGGCGCGTTACGTGGCTGCATCGAAGAATAAGTCCATCGCGATTTTAGGAGCGGGAATCACCGGCCTGGTTGCGGCCCACCGACTCACACAACTCGGACACCACGTTCGCATCTTCGAGCAGTCGTCCCGAATCGGTGGAGCGATACGAAGCGAACGAGCAGACGGTTGGCTCATTGAAGCGGGGCCGAATTCGATAATGACGGGCGAACCCGCCCTGACGAAGCTCCTGTCAGAACTCGATCTCGATTCAAAACTGATGACCGCGGCGCCATTGGCGAAGCACCGGTACATCGTTCGACGCGGTCGGGCCGTGATCGCGCCGCTCTCTCCGCCGGCATTTCTCGGATCGCCGCTCTTCTCCTTCGGCGCGAAACTCAGGATTCTGGCTGAGCTGCGCTGCCGGCCTCGCGTTCGTACAAGTGATGTCGCGCTTGCCGACTTCATCCGCGGACATTTCGGCGGTGAGTTTGTGGACTATGCGTTGGATCCGATGGTGAGTGGAGTTTACGCCGGAAATCCCGCGCGACTCTCGGCGCGCCATGCTTTCCCAAAGCTTTGGGAAATGGAGCAAAAGCACGGCTCGCTCCTAAGAGGCCAATCTGATCGGGCGAAGGCACGCCGTGCGGCAGGTGTGCCTGCCCCGCGAATCGTGTCGTTCGCGGACGGTCTCCAGGTACTTCCAGAAGCAATCGCAGCACGGCTGCCCGCCGGATGCGTTGCGTTCAACTCGGCAGTCGAAGCGATAACGCCCGGAAACGGCTGGAATGTGATCTGGAATCAGGGAGAGGCGACCCATACGCAGGCCTTCGACGGACTGATCCTGGCACTGCCGGCGCCGGCGTTGGCCCGTTTACGGATTGGATCGCTAGGAGAGCGGCCCCTGGCGGCAATGGAGAGCATGGAGCATCCCTCCGTTTCGTCGTTATTCCTCGGATACCGTCGTGAACAGGTGCAGCATCCGTTGGATGGGTTTGGCATGCTCGTGCCCTCGGTTGAGAAGCGCTCGATCCTCGGCGTGCTCTTTTCGTCGTCGCTCTTCCCGGGCCGAGCGCCCGAGGGGCACGTGGCGCTTACGGTCATGATTGGGGGATCACGTCAATCCGAGATCGCAGCACTACCGTTGGGCGAGCTCTTACTACGCATTCATACTGACTTGGATGAACTAGTGGGCGTGAAAGGAAAACCCGAGTTCGTGCGGCATACACTATGGCCACGTGCAATTCCCCAGTACAATTTAGGATACGAACAGTATCCCTCGGTGATGGCAGCGGTCGAACTCAGCCACCCGGGACTCTTCATTGGTGGGCAGGCTCGCGACGGGATTGCGTTACCGGCGTGCATCGCAGCGGGAGAAAAGCTGGCGGCGCGTGCGGACGTTTAGCGCCCGCTGAGGGACAATCGCTCCAAAATCGCGCGGACCTCCCAACGTTGCTCGAGCGCGGCGAATCGGTGATTTAGCTCCAAAAAACAGAATTTTGCGACCCGGCTTGCTCCCCCCTTGACTCACCTCCGGTCGGGCCTACCCTCGCGCACTTTTCTTTGGCATGGCTCAAGACTTGAAAGATACGTTGCAGCTTCCGAAAACCGAATTCCCGATGCGAGCGGGTCTCGCACAGCGTGAACCTGCGCGTGTCGCCCACTGGGAAAAAATCGGACTGTATGCGGCCATCCAGAGCAAAAATTCGGCGACGGACAAGGCGTTTGTCCTCCATGACGGCCCACCCTTTACCAACGGCGACGTCCACATCGGTACAGCGCTCAACAAGACTCTCAAAGACCTGATTCTGCGCTACAAGTCGATGCGGGGCTTCCGCACGCCCTACGTACCTGGCTGGGACTGCCATGGTTTACCAATCGAACAAAAGGTCGCGCGCGAAATCCGCGACAAAAACGAGATGGTCTCGACGTCTGAGCTCCGGGGGCGTTGCGACGCATTCGCCGAATCCTGGATCAGCAAGCAGACCGCCCAATTCAAACGTCTCGGCGTTCTCGCCGATTGGAAGCACGAGTACAAAACCAAGGCGCCCGGCTTTGAAGCGGACATCCTGCGCACCTTTGCCGCTTTCGTGGAGCAAGGAATTGTCTACCGCAGCAAGAAGCCCGTTTACTGGTCGATCCCGTTCGAAACTGCCCTCGCCGAAGCTGAGATCGAGTACAAGGACCACGTTTCGATCGCGATCTGGGTGAAATTCCTCCTGCCGGAATCCGAAGCAAAAAAGGCGAATCTTCCGACCGACAAGCCGGTGTATTTCGTCATCTGGACGACAACACCGTGGACCATCCCGGCTAATCTCGCGATCGCTGTGCATCCAGAGATTGACTACGCGGTTGTCGAAGTCTCCGGTCGTGATGAGCGCTTCATCGTCGCAGCGTCGCGTCTCGATTCGTTTCTTCAGGATACTCGCCTATTGGCAGGCAGTGGTGGGCTCCCTGCCCCTACCGTGCAAACCGTGGCGCAGGCAAAGGGCGCGGCGTTTGAGAATCTCAAGGCGCGCCATCCGTTCGTCGATCGCGATTCGATGGTCGTGCTTGCGAACTACGTCACCACCGAAAGCGGCACGGGAGCGGTTCACACCGCGCCGGGTCACGGCTCCGACGACTACGTGACGGGATTGAAGTACGGGCTTGATATCTACTGCCCGGTAGGCGGCGACGGAAAGTACCTCGATGACGGGAACGTGCCAGCCGACTTGGTCGGGCTCTCGACCCTCGAATCCGTCGAAGATCTGGCGACCAAAAAGCCTTCAACCGCAAATCTCGGCGTGTTGAAGAAACTGGCTGCGGCCGGTGCTTTGGTCGCGAAAGCGAAGTACACCCACAGCTATCCTCACTGCTGGCGTTCGAAGACGCCGATTATTTTTCGCGCCGTCGACCAGTGGTTTGTTTCGTTGGACAAGGCAGGACATCGGGCAAAAGCGCTCGCGGCGATCAAGCAGGTCGGATTCATCCCCGGTTGGGGCGAAGCGCGGATCCACGGAGCGATCGAGTCGCGTCCCGACTGGTGCATCAGCCGACAGCGATCATGGGGGGTCCCCATTCCGGCCTTCTTCGACTCGAAGAAGGTGGCGTATTTAGATGCTGAAGTCGTTCGCGCCGTCGCGGCGAAGATCGCGAAGCTGGGCACGAATTTCTGGTACGATGCCACGCCAGCGGAAATCTTAGACGGCGTCTCACTGCCTTCAGGCTGGCCTTCGCCGGCGGAGTTGAGCTGCGGACGCGATACGCTCGACGTGTGGATCGACTCGGGTTCGTCCCACGCTGCCGTACTTAAACATCATCAAGGCGGCACGAGCTGGCCGGCCGATCTGTATTTGGAAGGAAGCGATCAACACCGCGGCTGGTTTCAATCGTCGCTTTGGACGAGCGTCATCGCGTTCGGCGCCGCGCCCTACAAAGCTGTCCTCACTCACGGATTTATCGTCGATCAGGAGCGAAATAAGATTTCGAAAAGCTCCACCTACGAGAGACCACAAACGAGCGACGCGTATGTAGCCGAGTACGGAGCAGATGTGATCCGCCTCTGGATTGCTTCTCAGGATTTCCGCAACGATATCCCGGTATCCAAAGAAATTCTCTCTCACGTCGGCGAAACGTACCGCCTCATACGCAACACGTTCCGCTACCAACTCTCCAACCTCTTCGATTTTGAGATCGCGCGCGACGCGGTCGCCGTCGACCAGATGGATACGCTCGACCGTTGGGCGCTGAATCAGACGGCTGCGTTGATCAGGGACTGCACGGTCGCGTACGAGAACTACGAATTCCACCGCGTCTACCAACTCTGTAACCAGTTTTGCGCGGTCACTCTGTCCGCAACCTACCACGACGTGCTCAAGGATCGTCTCTACACGTTGGGCACACACGCTCCACTCCGTCGTTCATCGCAAACTGCGCTGCACCACATCTTCCATTCGCTTGTCCGACTGCTCGCACCCATCCTCACCTTCACCACTGATGAAGCGTGGGGATACGCAACAGCGAAAACAGAGTACACTGACGACTCAGTGCATCTCCAGGAATGGCCACTCGCGCCCGCGAATTGGTCCAATACCACCATCGAGTCTGATGTTTCCGCGCTTCTGAAAATTCGAGCGCGCGTGAATGAAAGCATCGAACCTCTCCGCGCGGCAGGAAAACTCGGCAAGTCACTCGACGCATCAGTGACGCTGTCGTTCCCGCCGGATGATCCCGCCTCCCGCGTTCTAGAAAAACACCGGGATTTTCTCCCTGAACTCTTCATCGTTTCGCATGTCACTCTGGCCCCTGCCATGGGAGCCGCGAACGACGCGAGCATCCGACCCTGCAGCGAGCTTGGTTTCGCTCGGTGTCCGCGCTGTTGGCGCTGGGTACCAAAGCTGGAGTCCAGTTCGCTCCAGGACGTTTGCCCGCGCTGCGCGGAGGCGTTGAAGAATTAAGCTTTGCTCACCTCAAACTCCCCATGGTCAAGAACAACAAAAAGCCAGCTAAGTCGAAAGTCGCCAAACTCGCGCTGAAAAAAAAGCCGGCAGCGCCGATCAAGGCGAAGCCGCTCAAGACAGCGCCCCCCGTCAGATCCGCGAAACTCATCAAGCAGCCGCCTGCGCCGAAAGCGGTGCCCGCCGTCGCACGAGTCGCGAAAAACTCTCCCGCCATGGAAAAACCTTCTAAGAAAAATGCTTTGCGCGACAGTATTCTGAAGCGCAAAGCCCCAGCGAAACCTATCGCATTCAGCCTCGATGAGGTTCGCGCGATCGCAAAAACCGTTGTGCCGAAGGCCGGCGCGACTGACGAAAAGCCGCTGAAGGCCGCAAAGCCTCTTTCAGGCAAAGTGGCTTTGACGCTCGAGAAACCGGCCAAGCCGAACCACATCAAGGCCGCATCGCTATCTGATATTCTTGGTTTCAATCCGAAAAACGCGTCCGTTCCGGTCGCGTACGATGACACTGACGTACCGGAGAAGTTTAAACGCTTCCACCGTCTGTTGCTCGATCTTCGCAAGCACCTCACAGAGGGTATCGAGCTTCACTCCGAGGAAACGTTGAAACGTTCAAGCAAGGAAGATTCAGGCGACCTATCGAGCTATGGCCAGCACATGGCCGACGCGGGGACCGACACCTTCGATCGGGACTTTGCTCTCAGCTTGGTCTCAAGCGAACAGGAAGCGCTAACCGAGATCGATGCGGCGATTAAGCGGATCCACGACGGAAGTTACGGCATGTGCGAAATCACGCAGAAGCCGATTGCGAAGGATCGTCTGCTGGCAGTCCCGTTCACTCGTTATTCGGCGGAAGCCCAAAAAGATCTTGAGAAGAACCGCTATCGCACGCGGACAGCCGGTGGACTGTTTGGGGAACTTGGCGAAGAAGGCGGCAAGATCATGGATGAGGACAGCGGCGGCGACGAGTGAGCCAATGAGGCGAACCACGCCCGCCGATTGAATCCTTCGAAGTTGCCCCCCGCTGACGGAACTCCCCTGCCTACTCCAGGCAGTGCGCGTTCTTCAGCGGTTGCCCGGGACGTCGCTGGATTGAAGCGCGTACGGGATTACCGTCTGCTTATCGCTCTCGCCGTCATCGTTCTTGGCCTGGACCAGCTGACCAAAGCTTGGATTAGCTCACGCCTGCCGTTCCCAACTTATGGCGAACCTCATTCGATCCGGTTAATTCGGGGATTTCTTTATTTCGTGCATGTCGGAAACACCGGCGCAGCCTGGAGCTTGTTCGCCGGTCAAAGTATCTTCCTGGCGTTGCTCGCGGCCGGAACGCTCGTCGCTATTTTCATTTGGCGGCACGCGCTGGGTTTGAGGGATCGACCCTCGCAGCTGGCGTTTGGTCTTCTGTGCGGCGGCATCGCTGGCAACCTACTTGATCGACTGTTGCACGGGCACGTCATCGATTTCATCGATGTCCATTTCGGATCGTACATTTATCCGACGTTCAACGTAGCCGATTCAGCCATCTGCGTCGGCGTAATATTCTATCTCTGGCAGTCCCTCCGGTCGAAGGACTGATCGTTCTGAAGATGTCCCCAGTGATTTGGCGGCGACGCGCTACTCGACGTTCGCGATCTGCTCCCTCACTCGCTCGAGCTCATTCTTCAGCTCGATGACCGAACGCGAGATCGTGAGATCGTTGGCCTTGCTTCCGATCGTGTTCACCTCGCGTCCGATTTCCTGAAGGATGAACTCGGCCTTACGGCCAATCTCCCCATCGAATTTGAGCAGAGCGCCAAATTGTTCGAAATGGCTGCGCAAGCGCGTCAGCTCTTCAGTCACGTCCGACCGATCCGCGAACAATGCAATCTCCCGCAGGACGCGGTCGTCGTTCACGTCCAGCTCAAGTTCCGCCTGACGCAACCGCTGCATCAACAGCTCACGATAAGTCGGCGCAACCAACGGCGCCCGCACCGCAATCACATCGACTTGCGCCTTCAGCACCGCGACGCGTTCGACGAAATCGGAGAGCAGCGCTTCCCCCTCCTGCTTTCGCATCGCGACGAAATTTCGTAGCGCCTCCCCGAGGACTTCAGCGACTTTGGGGGCGGCATCCTCGAAGGGCGGAAGCAACTCCACGGTGCGTTGGGAATTTGCGATGGACCAAAGCAGCTCCGGGTTCGGCACAAACGCGATTCCCCGTGCAGCCGCCAGTCCCGCGAGCCGATCAATGGTGGCAGTCACGCCCGCCTCGTCCCACGCCAATTCGTTCGCTGCACGCGTGCCGGTGACCTCGATCACGACGCTGACGCGCCCGCGGGCGGCGACCTTTCGCACCTGTTCGCCCACCGCCGCTTCCAGGTTTTCCCAGTCGTTGGGCAGGCGAATCGCAAGATCGAGCGTCTTTCGATTCACCGAGCTCACCTGAGCCGTGAGCGTGTGCCCGCCGATCGAACCTGTCGCTCGGCCATAGCCGGTCATGCTCTTCATATCAGCACTTAAAACGTCGCTGGCCGCTGACACAATGCAGTGTTTCGTGTCACCGCCGCAACGCGAACGAAACTGATCAGGGGAACATCAGAGCTTCACACCAAGCAGCTTCGCCACCTGGCTCACATCCTTATCCCCGCGTCCGGAAAGATTGATGATCAAGATTTCATCTTTCCGCATTTCCCGCGCACGTTTCAACCCATGGACCAACGCATGCGTGCTCTCGAGCGCCGGAATGATGCCCTCGAGCCGCGAGCACTTTTGGAACACTTGCAACACCTCATCATCGCACGCGTACGCAAACTGGATCCGTTGCTTCTCTCGGTAGTAGGCATGTTCGGGACCGATTGCCGCATAATCGAGCCCCGCACTGACCGAGTGCGTGAGCTCAATCTGCCCGTCCGAATCCTGAAGAATAAACGTTTTCGCGCCCTGTAAGACGCCGAGTTTTCCACCCTCGAAGCGAGCGGCGTGCTC
>JBDSPT010000056.1:0-4983 GCA_039930205.1 Opitutus sp.
TCGCCAAAGTGGGCGCGAATACCCGCCTGCTCGTGGCCGAAGTGCACAAGCTTTCGAACTACGTCGACGAGGGCGAGCGGATCGAAGAGCAGCATGTGGCGGAACTCACACCCAACGCCGCCGAAGGTGATTTTTTTGAAGCGGCGGAGGCGTTTTTCAGTGGCGACCTGAAGTGGACGTTGGCCGCATTGCAGCGCCAGTTCTTCGCCGAGCCAAATGCGACACGGCCGATTCTGGCAGCACTGCAAAATCGAAATCGGATCCTGCTGCAGGTTCGCGCGCTGCTCGAGGCGGGCGAGGCGCGCCTTGGCCCGCGTGGACTCGACGGCTTGCCGAAAGCGGCGGCGACTTACGGTCACCGGTTTACTGGTGCGACGGAGAAGAGTTCGTTCAATTTGTTCACCCAAAATCCGTGGTACGTCGGCAAACTGGCCGGCAGCGCCAAACTCCCCTCGATTAAACGCCTGATCGACAATCAGCAGGAGTTCATCGTCGCCTTCGAAGAAATCATCCGGCGCCCGCACGAACAGGAAGAAGTCATGCGCGAAATGGCCGTGCGGTGTTTGACGACGGCGTGAGAGAGGGGCGCTGTACGGGGTTGCGGCCTCAGACATCCTGACTTCACACCATCCCACCAAATACCGTGAACGGCGCCACGCGCCAAAAGCAGTCCGGCTCCGCAAACCCTGCCTCCGCGAGCAGCCGCAATTCCGTGGCGAGCGGGGGATAGTAATCCTCAGCCGACCAATTCCTGAAATGCTGCCGGACCTCCTCAGCGGCGAAACCATTTCCCGCCATGAAGTTCGCCCATCGATCGTAGGCAGCGATCGCCACGCTGTTCACCGCCGTCATCACGCAATCCGCGTTGGCGAAAATTCCTCCGGGCCTCAACGCCTGCCGGATGTTGGTGTAGATCTGTCCTTTCGCCGTCATGTCTTTGACGTGATGCAGGGCGATGCACGCGACGACGGCGTCGCATTCTGGCAGCTTCTCCGCAAACGAGCGCTCGACGAAACTCACCCTCGATCCGAAACGGCTGCAACGGCTTCGCGCCGCCTCCAGCATCTGCGGATCCGTATCCCAAATCTGAACGCGTACCTCTGGAAGTCGTTCCGCGACCGCTGCCGCCAGGGCGCCCGTCCCACCGCCCAGATCGAGCACGCATCCATCCTCCGGAATGGTCTGCGCCAACAACTCAAGCTGCACGCGCCGCATCGTGTCGTAATCAGGAATGACCGTTCGGATGAATCGATCGTAATCTTCAATCTTAACCTGCAGGTGATCCGCCACGGAATGCGCCATGCACCCAGCATGGAGGTCAACCTTGCCTCTGCAAGATCCCGAGCATGCGCCGCGAACGCGCGGTTGGGTCGATTGGGAGTGCGACCCGACCACAACCGCCCGAACTCACGTTCGCGATGCTTCCACTCATTTGTAGGACACGCGCTGCACGCGACAAGACTTGCGGCGCGCAACCGCCGCGCAAAGCTGGGCGAACTATGTCCCCCCTGCCCACGCAGTTCGCGAACGTCACCGTCGTCACGAAGGCCAACATCTATTTCGACGGCAAGGTCGTCAGTCACACCGTCCTCTCGGCTGACGGTGCCAGGAAAACTTTAGGGCTGATCTACCCCGGCTCGTTTCATTTTGGAACGGGCGCACCCGAGCGCATGGAAATCGTCGCGGGCACCTGTCGCGTGACGTTGGACGGCGCAACCGCAACGACCGACTATGCCACGGGTCAACACTTCGAAGTCGCCGGCAAATCAGGCTTCACGATCGAGGTGAGCAGCGGCATCTGCGAATACATCTGCTCGTTCCTCTGACGTCGATCGGGGACGCAGAGCGCTGGGCGCGAAGCTGCGCGTTTCCCACCCGGTATCCCTCGAAAATCGGTTCGCCATCTCCGGCGCCCACCGTCATCCATTCCCGCTCCCGTGAACGAATCTTCCCCGACCACGTCGCCCATCGTTAACGTCCTCGCCGAACGCTACGCCTCCGTGGCGATGAAGGACATCTGGTCGCAAACCGGCCGCGTGTCGCTCGAGCGCGATTTCTGGATCGCCGTGATGAAGGGGCAACGCGATCTCGGGGTGCCGATCCCCGCCGAGGCCATCAAGGACTATGAGCGCGTCAAAGGTGACATCGACCTGGCCGCCATCGACAAGCGCGAGCGCGTCACGCTCCACGACGTCAAAGCCCGCATTGAGGAGTTCTCCGATCTCGCCAAACGTCAGTTCATCCATCTCGGCCTGACGAGTCGCGACCTCACGGAGAACGTCGAGCAGCTGCAGATCTTTCGCGCGCTGAAAGTCGTGCACTTCAAGGCCGCCGCCGCGCTGCTCGCGATTGGTCGCCAAGCCGAGGCGCATCGCGATCTCATGATCACGGGCCGCACGCACAATGTGCCCGCCCAGCCGACCACGCTCGGCAAACGACTGGCGATGTTCGGACAGGAGCAGTTGATCGCGTTCACCCGGATCGAGGAGTTGCTGGCGCGGTATCCGGTTCGCGGACTCAAGGGCGCGGTCGGCACGCAGCTCGATCAGCTCACGCTGCTGGGCGGCGACAACGGGAAGGTCGATCAGTTGGAAACCCGCGTACTGCGGCACCTCGGATTCCGCGCCTCGCTGGTTGCCGTCGGCCAGGTGTATCCACGAAGCCTCGACTTCGAAGTGGTCACGGCGCTGCACCAACTCGGCGCCGCCGCCGCGAGTTTCGCCACCACGACCCGGTTGATGGCAGGCGCGGGCTTGCTCACGGAAGGATTTCAGGAAGGCCAGGTCGGCTCGTCTGCCATGCCCCACAAGGTCAACGCGCGGAACTGCGAGCGAATCTGTGGGTTCTCCACGATCCTCAGCGGCTACGTGACCATGACCGGCGCGCTGGCAGGGCATCAGTGGAACGAAGGCGATGTCTCGTGCTCCGTCGTTCGCCGCGTGGCATTGCCGGATGCGTTTTACGCCATTGATGGACTGCTGGAGACCTACCTCACGGTGCTCCGCCAGATGGAAGTTTTCCCCGCGGCGATTGCCGCCGAGAATGAGCGCAATCTCCCCTTCCTTGCCACGACTACGATTCTCATGGAAGCCGTGAAGCGCGGCGCGGGACGGGAGACCGCTCACGAAGCGATCAAAGAACACGCGCTGGCGGCGGCGAAAGCGCTCCGTTCCGGCGGCGACGATGCTGATTTACTGGGGCGCCTGGCCGGTGATCGGCGGGTTGGCCTCGGGAAGAAAGCGCTGCAGTCGATTCTATCCGAGAATTCCCGTTTTGTCGGCGCCGCCCCGCACCAGGTCGATGCGTTCGTGGCGGAGGTGAAACCACTCGCGAAAAAGCACAAGGGTGCCATCGACTACCGCCCGGCCCGGCTGTTGTAAGCATGTGTTGAGGGAAGGGAGCATTATCCGGGTGATGTTTCGACGTAGGCAGCGCGCTCGCGCGCGGTCTACATCGGAATCGACCCACCCTCGATCGCGGCCATTCCTGTTCACAACGAATACTGCGTGCGGAGCTCTCCCACCCCGAAGCCCATCACCCGAATTCAATCTCCGACACTTCGCGCGTCACGCGATGGGGGAAACCGAGCGGCGCCGGCCACTGCGGAACTTTGAGTTTGCATCCCCCCCCCGCGACACGCTTTCTTGCCCCTTCACGCTGTTTACAACCCTTCACTTATATCTGTCATGGCTGAACTCGTAGGAAATGTTTTGGTGGGCCAATCCGGGGGTCCCACCGCTGTTATCAACGCCAGTGTCGCCGGCATCGTCGCCGAGGCGCTGAACCACGAGTGCGTTGAGGAAATCTACGGCGCATTGAACGGCGTGCTGGGTATTCTTCACGAAGACTTGATCGATCTCGCGTCGGAGTCGCAGCAACAGATCCGCGCGCTCCGTCACACCCCCGGCGCCGCACTCGGCACCTGCCGCTACAAGCTGAAGAAGCAGAGCGATTTCGAGCGCGTCCTGGAAGTCTTTAAAGCACACAACATCCGGTACTTCTTCTACATCGGAGGCAACGATTCTCAGGACACCGCCGACAAGATTTCGAAGCTCGCTCAGCAACAGAGCTACGAACTTCGCGTCATTGGCGTTCCGAAGACGATCGATAACGATCTGTCGATCACTGACCACACTCCGGGCTACGGCAGCGTGATCAAATACGTCGCCACCACCGTCCGCGAACTCGCGTGCGACAATGAGGCGATGGGCCAGGGCGATCTCGTCTCGATCGTCGAAGTGATGGGCCGCAGCGCTGGCTGGATCGCCGCTGGCGCCGCCCTCGCGAAACGCCGCGATCATCCCCACGATGCTCCGCACCTCATTTACCTCCCCGAGATCGCCTTTGATCAACAGAAGTGCCTCGAGGACATCCGTCGCATTCTCAAGCGAGAGAAGTACTGCATGATTGTCGTCGGCGAAGGGCTGATCGACGCCGACGGTAACTACGTTTCGGCGAACGCTGCGACCGATGCTTTCGGCCACGCCCAACTCGGTGGCGCCGGTGACTTCCTGAAGGAACTTGTCGAAAACAATCTTCCCGGCGTCAAAGCTCGGGTCGCCAAGCCCGGCATCGCTCAGCGCGCTGCCGCTCATGCCGGCTCGAAGACCGATTCCGACGAGGCATATCTCGCCGGTCAGGCCGCCGTCGAAGCCGCAATTCGTGGCGAGACGGACAAGATGGTGACGCTCCTCCGCGGCGACGCCGAGCACTACACGTGTGAAACCGGTTTGGCGCCGTTGAGCGACATCGCCAACGGTGTGAAGAAGCTTCCCCGCGAGTGGATTAACGAAGACGGCACCAGCATGAACTTCCAGTTCCTCCGCTATGCCCAGCCGCTTATCCAGGGTGAGATC
The DNA here is from genome assembly GCA_039930205.1 of Opitutus sp. Lineage (GTDB taxonomy): Bacteria > Verrucomicrobiota > Verrucomicrobiia > Opitutales > Opitutaceae > Opitutus. The sequence continues at coordinate 4,857 of JBDSPT010000056.1, forward strand.
ACCGTACCTTACGACAATGGCGTTCCGGTCTTTGCCCGCCTCGACAAGGTGCGGGTCGAAAAGACCCTGGGCGCGTTCGTTAGCTAACGCGTCTCTCCGTTTTACTTTCAAAGGCCGGTCTTCGTGA
>JBDSPT010000057.1:0-5523 GCA_039930205.1 Opitutus sp.
GCGCTGATTTTCCGATCACTGAGGATTCGCCTAATCGGCGAATTCAAGCGGAGAAGTTTTCTCGCCCTGCCAAATCTCAGCGACGCAGAGGCAGTCCAAGAATACTGAGGAAGAAACTCACGAGTACGACCTGGCAACCCAGTGTGAGGAGCAATCCGCCGGGAATCACGATCCGCAGCAATTCTCCGGCACCAAGATCGCCAAAGCTGTGCTGGCCCCACAGGCCCACGGCTCTCAACGAGAGGAAAAGTCCACCCGCGACGAGGACCCCGCCCACGGCCAATCCCTTCTCCAGATTCACCCAATCGAACCAACGTTCGAATTTTTCGTCCCGCGGCAAAAGACCTGATTGGATCGCAAACACCTTGGTGAGCACGGCAAAGGCGACCGATTGAAATCCAATCAACACCGCCATCCCCGCGAACAAAAGCGTGTGGACATCGAGGGTGATTGAGCCGAGCCGAAGCGGTCCGCGCACGAGCAGCCCTCCGAGCAAAGTCCCTCCCACAATCATTGCGATACCGGGTTGAAGGAACAGCCAGCGCGGACAGAACAGGAGCATGAATCGCAGGTGGCGCCAGCCGTCCCGCCACGGTCGCAAATGCGGAGGACGATTCCGTCCGTCTGGCCGGAGGATCGTCGCAATCTCAGTGATACGGAAGTGAAACAGTGTCGCTTTGATCACCATCTCCGACGCGAATTCCATCCCGCCAGTCCGAAGTTCCAGTCGATCGTAGGCTGTTTTGGAGAACGCCCTCAGCCCACAATGAAAGTCACCGACGGGACAACGGAAGAACAGTCGACCCAAGCCCGACAAAAGCGGGTTTCCGAAGTAGCGGTTTTTCCACGGCATGGCTCCGGCCTGAACTCCGCCTTTAAACCGGTTTCCCATCACGATGTCCCAGCCCTCCCGCAGCTTTTCCAGGAAACGGCCGGCGTGCGTGAAATCGTAGCTTCCATCCGAGTCCCCCATCAGCACGAAACGCCCGCGCGCAGCGGCGATTCCGCCCTGAAGAGCGCGGCCGTAGCCTTGGTCCGCGACGTCGACGACCCGCGCACCGAGCTTCCGCGCGATGGTCTGGGATCCGTCCGTACTCCCATTATCAGCGACAATTACCTCTCCGGCGATCGCCTGATCGCGCAGCGCTTCCATCGCTTCCTTCACGCACGCACCCAACGTCCCGGCTTCGTTGAGACACGGCATGACAATCGTGAGTTCAATCGACGGGTCCGCGTCGGGCACCAGAGAAAAGGTCATGCAGCAGCGAAACTTTCGGTTTAACGACGGGAGGGAAGCAAACTGAATTCATCCTCTCCGCTGCCGCGTCGACGTTCTGCGGTTCTGAGTGTTTACAACCCGCCGCAGTTCGCCCAAGAACCGCGCATGGCACCTTCCGCTCGCCGTCGCCTCAACCCATTGCGTCGGTTTCTCGCGTGATCACGCCAAGGCGAGCTAATGTGATCGCGGTGGTGGTTTTCGGAGCGCTGACGCTTGCCGTCGGCGTCCTGCGGCTTCGCCAGATCGACGCGCGACTTTCCCCCGCCGACCTCACGTTTGGGCCGGTGGTGAACCACGTCGCGTGGAATTCGACCACCGGCGAGTTGAGCGCAACTGGAGGGGACCCGTACGTGTTCTTCCAAATACCGTCGGACAGCCTGCCGCTGGATGAACTCGTGTTCGAGTGCAGCGGCAACCCGCTCACAGGGTCCACGGTCATTTATCGTTCACCTTCGTACCTGCCCGATTTTGTGGTGGATGACCGTCTCACGGTGGCAGCCAAGACCGAATCCAACGCACGGGGCTACGATCTCCGCTTCGATCTCCAAGGGACAAAAATGGTGCGCGTCGACTTGCCCGACGATTATACGAATCCTCTCATCATTCGAGCGGCACATCTCCGCAGCCGTTTCATCGTCGGAGACAATGCGACGTTCCGTATATTCGCGACTTGCCTGCTGGGGTTGGTCACCACGCTCATCTGGCTAACGGCCGGCGCTGTCATCTCCCGATCTCGCCTTGCCGAAATCGTCGCGGTGGCCGTGCTGGTTTCGGTCAAGCTCTGGCTCGCCAGCGATCTGCACATGACCGTGTACGCGAATGCGCAGCATGACGATGCCTTGTTCATGAATCAGGGACACTCCATCGCCAGCGGAGACTGGCTGGGTAAATACGGCCAGCTCACGCTCGCGAAAGGGCCGACGTACTCCATATTCATCGCACTGGTACAACTGTCACGCGTTCCGCTGCTCAACGCGGAGGCCTGGCTACACGCTGTTGCCTGCCTTTTGTTCGTGGCAGCCGTAAAACCGGTGGTGAAGTCTGCGGGGATCCGCCTGCTGCTTTTGGGAATTCTACTGTTTGATCCCCATCAATTTTCTTCTGAGTCAGCAGAACGCGCGCTCCGCAGCGGAATTCAACCCGCCTTGACCCTCCTTACTCTCGCCGGTGCGATCGGACTGCGCACCCGACTCGACCAGCCGCTCCGGACGCTTTTGGGCTGGTCTCTCCTCGGTGGCGTCTCGCTCGCAGCCTTTTGGTTTTCACGCGAAGAAGGCGTCTGGCTGGTGCCGTCGCTGGTGCTTATTTCGGGAACCGCAGTCTGGCCCTTCTGGCGAAAACGCGATGCGGCACGGACCGCTCGCCTCGTCTGCTTGTTGATTCCCACCGCAGTTTGTTTTTCGGCGTTGTGGGTTCTGCGGGCCGTGAACCACCAATACTATCATTCGTGGGTCAGCGTCGACGTGAAGGACGGCGGGTTTCCTCAGGCCTATGGCGCCCTCACCCGGATCACTCCCGAACTCGCAATCCGCGGTGTACCCGTGACGCGAGAAACCCGGCTCCGCGCTTACGAGGTCAGTCCGGCGTTTTCGGAACTGAGGTCTGCCCTGGAAGGAGACGTCGGGATCGGTTGGGCAAAGTACGGCTGGACCGAAGTCGAGGCACATCCGGCCGCGGGGAAGGAGATTCGGGGCGGCTGGTTTCAGTGGGCGCTGCGTCAAGCTGCGTCCGACGCGGGCCACTATGCCGATGCGCAAGAGACGTCCCGCTACTGGCAGCGCGTCGCGGACGAGATCAACGCTGCTTGTGATCAGGGACGTCTTCAAGGGGGCCGCCAACACAGCGGTTTTGCGCCACGGTTGGACGCATCAATGCTCAGTCCCATCGCGCACTCGTTCCTTGGCGCGGCGGACATCGTCGTCCGGTTCTCGGACTTCAAGTCTCAATCGTATCTGAGTACTGGTGACCCCTCCGAGATCGCCCGGCTATCCCGCGTTCTCCACGAAGAGCCCGTGGTGGAACGTCGCCCGCCCACCCTCCGCACTCATCTGCGAAACGTGTTATTTCATATGTATCAAAACAGTGGGGTTACCGCGACGCTGCTCGCTCTCGGAGCAATCGTGGCTCGGTGCGCGACGCTCCGATGGCAGCCTCTCCTCGCAACCGACAGCGTCATCCTGCTCGCGCTGGTGGGAGGTGCGGCCGCGCTGATGCTCATTGTCTCTCTCGTCGACGTGACGTCGTTTCGCGCTCTCTACTCGGCGTACCTGTCCCCGGCCACCCCTCTCGTTCTGGCCGTTTGGGTACTCGCGCCGTACGCGGCTGTGCAGCACAGCTCGCTGGTCCTTGAAGGAGAGGGACGAAGCGCGCCTTGAGTGTTTGAGAGCATGGTTCATCGAAGATTCTCCCGTCCCGCGTCGGGGAATACGCCTGAGGTCTGAATAGCAATGTCTGAATAGCGGGCAGTTCGCTTTCGAGTGTCTCACCGGAACATAGTACCGCGAACACACTCCCAGAACGTAGCCACGCCGTTTTTGACTTCCTCGGCGCGGGATCGCCAGTCCTAACACATGTCTCGTTTTTTCTTCGGCCCTACTCCTGCTCCCAGACCGACCCCGGACCCACTTTCCGGCAGCACGCGAGACTTCGTCAACGGAGCTAACCCGGACGTGTTGGCAAAAACCTCCGGCTTCTCCGCCTGGTTGGATTCCCGAGTAGCGTATGGCGGTTTCCCGTTTTCAAAACGGTTGATCCAAGCCCCCGAAGCCGAAACCTCAGTTCGTCTCTTGGACGGTACCGTTACTGCAGGACTCAACTTCGCGTCGCAGGACTATCTGAGCCTCGCGTCCCATCCTGCCATTCGACAATCCGCGATCGACGCGATCGGCCAATATGGAGTTCACAGTGGCGGTGCTCCCGTCCTCGCCGGAGCCATTGATCTTTCTGACCGGTTGGAGGCGGTCATCGCGGATCACCTGCGAACTCCTCACGTGATGCTTAGTCCGACCGGCTGGGCGGCGGGGTACGGTGCCGTACGCGGACTCGTTCGCGATACCGATCATGTCGTTATTGATCAACTGGCCCACAACTGCCTGCAGGAGGGCGCGGCGGCCGCGACCCGGAATCTCCATTTTTTCCGTCACCTCGACCTCTCTCACGCCCGCCTCAAGCTGGCAGCCATCCGGGCGCGTGATCCGCACAATGGAATCGTGGTCGTCACTGAAGGTTTGTTCTCGATGGATTCGGATTCACCCGACCTCGCTGGGTTCACGACGCTTTGTCGCGAATTCGGCGCCCGGCTGGTGGTCGATGTCGCTCACGATCTTGGGTGCACGGGTCCCAATGGAACGGGCCAGCTCGGAATTCAGGACGTGTTGGGTAAGGTGGACGTCGTCGTCGGCAGTTTTTCGAAAACATTTGCGACGAACGGCGGATTCATCGCGACGCGGGAACGCGATCTCTGCAATTACCTGCGCTACCTCTCTCCGCCGGTCACCTTCAGCAGTGCCCTGGCGCCCGCCCAAGTGGCCGTCGCACTTGCCGCCTTCGGGCTCGTTCGGGCCGCGGAAGGCGAACGGCGTCGCCAAGATCTCATTACAGCGGTCCACGTGCTTCGAACCGGATTCGCGGCCCGGGAGATCGAAGTCATGGGCACACCCTCACCGATCGTCCCCGTGTTTATCGGACGCGATGACGTCGGCCGGATCGCAGCACGTCTGCTTTCCCAAGCAGGAGTGCTCACTAATCTGATCGAGTATCCTGCGGTGTCGCGGGCAACCGCTCGGTTTCGGCTCCAAGTCATGAGTGCGCATCAGGCGTCAAACTGTGAAACCGCTGCCATGCGGATCGCCCAAGCGATCATTCAAGCGCGTGACGTCTGCAATCGGCGGTCGGCGGTCGCTGCCGCGTAGAGGCGGGCGGGCGTGAGTCCGAAGGCGAACAGCCGCCCGTGTTCAGCTGCATTTGCGCGTGTTTCCGGCGACCGGGTCTTCTTCTAAAGCACACCCGGGTTTGTCGTTCTGAACGGAGTGAAGAATCCTGTGGGCGCTCACCGCAGGATCCCTCTGACGAACAACTGGCTCAGAGCCCTGTCGCCTTCGGCTCGGTAACTTCGCTGCGCTGCTGCTGAACTCCTCCTGTTTGTCGTTGCGAGCCGGACTGCCGGCGTGGCCATCCAGCTGAAATTTCAGAGGGATGGCCGCGTCGCTGCGCTCCTCGCCATGACACGATGAGTTCATTGACCA
>JBDSPT010000058.1:0-3149 GCA_039930205.1 Opitutus sp.
AATCGCCTCCTGAGTAATTCTATACAGGTGAATGGACGTGAGATGCTCGCACTTGGGCAGCTTCCCTTCGGCTCGAAATCGGCATTCGATCCCGTGCAGCAAGTGCGCCTGATAAGTCAGATCCTCCAAGGCCCCGATCAAACTTCCGTGCTCCAGCTGGACCGGGCACAAACCTCGCGCCAGTGCGCGAGTCTGCGAAATGGATTCGCTCGCCAACCGGGCGATCAGATCCGCGCTTTCAACCTCCGCCGGAGCCACTTTCTTCAATCGATCGCGTAATGCCGTCGCAAGGCATGCCATGCCGGTGAGTTGTTGACCAAGTCCATCGTGAAGGTCGGCGCCAATCCGCTGCTGCTCAGCGTCACTGATCGTAAGCAGCTGCTGTTCAAGCCACCGTCGCTCGGTCACGTCCCGCCCGAAGAAAGTCGCGCCGGATCGCCGGTCGTGATCTCCCGTGACGAAGAACTCAATCTGCCACTCGCGTCCATCGACCAGACGAGTGTGGGTGAAGTGCGCTGAGTCGCCGCGAAGCGCCCCCGCCACCGCGGACTTCCCTTGAGGAAATAATTGGGCAAATGATTTTCCCACCAGAGCTTCGGCACGACTGCCCATCTGCTCCAGCCCGGTGCCTTCTGCTTCCAAGATGACGCCTTTGGGATCGATTCGGCCCGCGACCACTGGCAACCGGCGCATGATCCCGCTGAGCAATAAGGCCTGGCGATTTCGTTCAGCTTCCACTTCGACACGATCGGTTACGTTGATCGCGAACTGAATCGCGCCCGCCCCACGCTCGGCGTCAAATTGGAAGTAATTGTCGAAGTACTGGGTTCGATGGCCGTGCGTGATGGCGGAAAGGAAATTTGCAGCGCCTCCTCCCAGTGCCGTCTGAATCTGGGTTCCGAATTCCGGCATCAACTCACTGGCTTTGCGGCCCACCAACTCGCCTTCCGCAAAGCCGATGGTTGCCAACCCCCGCCCGCGCGATTCCACCAACGTGCCATCGGAACCGATTCGCGAAGCGACCACCGGCAAACGGGATAGGATGCCGTTAAGCAAACTCGTGGTCTCACGCAGTTCGTGCTCCATCATCACGCGATCCGTGATATCGATCGCGGCAAACCCCTGCAGGCGGTGACCTTGCGCACTCACCATTCCGAAAGAGTTTACGAGCCAGTGGTGACCGTCATGTGAATACGGCCAAGCCTCCACCGCGGAGGAGGGCCCGGAAGGGGGCTGCAGTTCATCGCTCCGGAAATGGCGTGCGAACAATTCGTTTTGAAAAAGAAGATCGCCCGCCTCGTTACGAATGCTGACGGCGCACGGCACGCTGCGCATGAACAACTCAAGTTGCTGCTGACTCTGCCTCAAAGCGGCCGTCATTTCGGCCTGACGAATCGCGTAGCGGATTGCGCGCTCCAGTTCGGCTCCGTTCAAACCGGTCTTGCACAGGTAATCCGCTGCTCCCGCAAGCGCCGCCTCCTGATCGACTTCTGCGCTATCGTTGCCTGTAAGAAGAATGATCGGAAGCTCGCAACCCGACGCTCGTGCGTCCCGCAGCAGATCCAGTCCGGTCTCAGATCCCAATTGGTAGTCAAACAGCGCGACATCATACCCACCCTGCCGCACCATCGTTTTCCCCAGCGCATAGGTCGGCGCCCAGTTCAGTTGATAAGCGCCCGTTCCATTCCTGCACAACAGGAAGGTCAGATATCGAAAATCATCTTCGCGATCCTCGACGACAAGGACCTTGATGGGTTTTGCGGGAGCCGACGTCGCCATTCGGTGAAGATTCGAGTGAGGCACAGCAATTAGAGCGCGCCACGAAAACGCTGCACGGGTGCTGCGCCGAACGATTCCGTGAAGTACAATCCTTGGATTGAAGAGCCGCAGCGATTTCCATCCAAACGCATTGGTCGGACCCGGGTACTTTCATCATGCCCACAGGCATCCACGGACCTCGTTTCGCGTGAATACCGGATAACGATGCAGGTAGTTTTCACCACAGCAGCGACAGACCCGGTTGATTTCCGGAAGTTCGAAAAAAGTGACGCCGGATTCGTCCGGTACCAAGAAAGTCACGACACGGGCAGAGCCGTCCCTCGGAACTCATTTTTTCCCCGGGATGAATTCATGGATCCAGCGAGAGAGGGGGAAACGTCAGATCACGACCGAACAATGTCTGCGTTTTATCGGGCTGCGGCTTCCTCCTCGTCAGTTTTCACACCGCAAATACGGCGAATCCGAAGGTGGCTGCTCGCAACGATCGCTAGGAATTTCCCCACACGCCAATTCACAACTCCCCCCACGTTTCGGTGGGCGTTGAGCTCGATTGAGCATTTCAACAGCCGGAGTAGGTTGCGAAGTCCATACCACCACTCGCGTCGGAGGACGGCCTGATTTCGCGCACCTCGAGGCACGGATTCCCGATTCCGAACAACTCTTGTCTTGGGACGAATCCACCACCAACGCGCTCACTCCCCTGATACCTCTCCCAACCTTCTCAAAACCATGATTAACAATGATCCACCCAACGGCAGAATTTTCGTGCACGGCAAAGGCTCGGGCACCTTCGGCTCCACTGATATCGAGCAACGTGCCCGCGAACTCGCCGACATCGACGGTCGCTCCGGCGCTGACATCACGGACGAAGATCTCGCCCGGGCTGAAACGGATTTGATGGGCAACGCACTTCCGCCCACCACCCTGGAGGATGATGATGCCGAAGGCGCAATGAGCCGCGATCCCAGCGAACCGCTTTCCCTCAGCGGCCACGAAACCCCGCTACGCGAGGGCGCAGATGAAGAGAAGGCGGTCGAACGTCTTGCTCTCGAGGGCGTCGAAGAGGCTCAACACGAACAGATGCTGGCAGCTCGGCGGCTTGAACGGCGAAAGGAGGAGTCTGGGGAACTGTGACTTGAAGGAGTCCAGCTCACATCGCTCAAACGGGCTGAGCCGACATTTGTAATAAATCTGAACGCGTAAGATTTTTTTTGAACGATCCGGAACGTGCCGCGTCTTTCTCAACGTGTGTTAGGTGTTATGTTCTTTTTAGTGTAGTTCACAGTTTTGTAGTTAAAGTCGGCAAGGGCGCTGGTTAATCACCAGCGCCCTTTCTGTTTTTAGATGACGCAGGTCATCGACGCCGAATC
>JBDSPT010000059.1:0-12206 GCA_039930205.1 Opitutus sp.
ACTCCAACGGTAACGACATGATCGTCGCGAAACCAGGGATCGCCTCGATGAAGGATCTCAAGGGCAGGAAGGTCGGTATCGAAATCGGCTTCGTTGAGCATCTCCTCCTCCTCAATGGTCTGAAGAAAGTCGGCGTCGCCGAGAGCGAAGTTGAACTCGTCCCCACGCCCACGAATCAAACGCCTCAGGTCCTCGCGTCCGGCCAGGTCGACGCGATCGGCGCATGGCAGCCGAACTCCGGTTCCGCGCTCAAAGCCGTCCCCGGATCCAAGTCGATCTACACCAGCGCTGATGAGCCCGGCCTCATTTACGATGCCGTCGTTGTCACTCCGCAGAGCCTCGCTCAGCACCGCGCCGAATGGGTTAAGTTCGTGAAGGTCTGGGACAAGGTCATCGCTTATCTCGCCGACCCCAAGACCCGCGACGACGGTATCAAGATCATGGCCGCACGCGCCGGGGTTGATCCCAAAGAGTACACCGCGTTCATGCCCGGCACGAAATTTCTGACCCTGGCCGAAGGCGGCAAAGTGCTCGCGGCCAAAACGGAGGGCTTCGATTCTGTCGTCGGCTCCTCGAAAATCGCCAACGACTTCAACGTGAAGAACGGCGTGTATAAGGAAACTCAGGACGTCGCCTCCTACCTCGATTCATCGCTCACGGCTGACGCGCTCAAGCAGTAAGCTCATTTTCGCGCCGTTCGCGGTTTGATCCCGCACGGCGCTGCCTCTGCCACCGGACCAAACGTCATCCGACGGCTCGGCTTGGCCTCTGCTTGGTCTTCAAACGTTCGCCTCCATGCGTCGCCCTCGTTGGTTTTCAGTCCAGCGCGCGCTCACCCCGCGACAGCACACCCTCGTCGGCCTGCTCGCATTCGCGCTGCCGCTGGCCTTGTGGTGTCTCGTGAGCTACGTGCCCTGGTTCTGGCATCCGATGATCAAGGTGAAGGATCCGGGCAGCGTCACGTGGCTGAAACCAGGTTCACTCGTCGACCGCCATGAATTCGAGACCCAGGTCCAGTCCGCTCAAGTCGCCGGGGCCGCCGTGCCCAGCGGAGTGCGCGCCAACCCGATCTATCTGCCGGCTCCACATTCCGTCGGACGCGCGCTCTACACCGCCTTCACCACGGCGCCCGTTCTCCGCGGCGATCTGTGGCTGCACGAGAGTCTCTGGATGAGCATCAAAACGATCTTCTGGGGTTTCGTGATCTCCTCACTGATCGGTGTTCCCCTCGGAATCCTGTGCGGCGCGTTTGCCGCGGTGTCTCGCAGCACGGAACCTTTTGTCGACTTCGTCCGCTACATGCCCGCTCCCGCCTTCGGCGCTTTGATGGTCGCCGTCTTCGGCATTCACCTCGAACCGAAAATCGCGATCATCGTGATCGGCACGTTTTTTCAACAGGTCCTCGTCGTCGCCAACACCGTCCGCAAGGTCGACGGCGGCCTTCTCGAAGCCGCGCAGACGCTCGGCGCGAAACGACGCCAGCTCGTACTGCGGGTGTTGGTGCCCGCCAGTCTGCCTGAACTGTACAGCGACCTTCGCATCCTCCTCGGCTGGGCGTGGACCTACCTGATCGTCGCCGAGGTGATCGGTGTCAGCAGCGGAATTACGTTCTTCATCAACCAGCAGGCGAAGTATCGGAATTTTGATAACGTCTACGCCGCGATCGTGATCATCGGCATCATCGGTCTCGCGACTGATCAGTTCCTCGCGTTCATCGGCCTCAAACTCTTCCCATGGAAAACCGGCCGTCGCAGCGGACTCCACACGTTCTTCGGCCGCCTCTTTGCGGGTCGCGACGTCCTGCTTTTCCCGGACAAACCCACGTCGTTGGGCAACTCGTGAGCGCTCGTCCCCGCCCGGGCATGTCCCCCATTTCGTTTCACGCCGTGCCATGAGTTCACTTTCGTCAATGCCGCTGCCGGACTACCGGACCCAGGTTCCGGCCGTCGCGGAACGATTTTGCCGGCTGAAAGAGCGACCCGTCGTCCTCGAGGTCGAACATCTCAGTCGCAGCTTCGCGTCGTCGCACGGCTCGGTCACGGCACTGAAAGACATCAACTTCCGCGTTCACCGTCGCGAATTCCTTTCCGTCATCGGCCCGTCGGGTTGCGGCAAATCAACGCTGATCCGTCTGGTTGCCGGACTCGACGAACCGACTTCCGGTCGAATGCTCCTCGACCGCAAACCCGTGCACGGCCCGTCCCCCGACCGCGGCATGGTGTTCCAAGGCTACACCTTGTTCCCATGGCTTACGGTGACGGGCAACGTGATGTTTGGCCTGGAGATGGGAGGGATGGACCGGACGCAGGCGGAGAGCGAAGCCTTGCAGTGGATCGACCTCGTCGGACTCAAGCGCTTCAAGGACGCCTACCCTGCTCAACTCTCCGGCGGGATGAAGCAACGCACCGCCATCGCGCGTGCCCTCGCGCCCAACCCCAGGATGCTGCTGATGGATGAACCATTCGGCGCACTCGACGCGCAAACGCGCGCCCAGATGCAATCCCACCTGCTCGAGATCTGGCGCAACGTCGATGTGACGATCCTCTTCATTACCCACGATCTCGACGAGGCAATCTTCCTCGCCGACCGCATTCTGGTTCTCAAGCCACATCCCGGCGAGGTGCAGGAAATCATCGAAGTGCCGGTGCCGCGCCCCCGCAGTCTTGAGCAACTCACGTCACCCGAATTCCTCGCCACCCGCCGCCGTCTCGAGGAACTCATCCATCCCCGCGTCGACACCGTCATGGAAAAGCTCCCCATCGTCCGACTCACGCAGGTCGGTGATGATGTGGAATGAAGAAGCACAGAAGTAGTCGGTCGTCTGTAATTGGGCATTGGTGACGAATGTCGATCAGCCCATCCGCGCCCCACAGATCCCACTCCGCACCAAATTTCCCCTTGCCAACGACCAACTACCGGTTTCCCCAGAATGCCTTCATCCCCCCAACCCGTCGACTGGTCCCGCCTCACCTGGCCCGAGATCGCTGCGCTTCCCGCGAAGGGAATGGACGCCGTTCTCCTGCCCTGCGGCGCCACGGAACAACACGGCCCGCATCTGGGCACGGGCATGGACACAGATCTCGCCGCTCAGGTCTGCGCCGCGGTCTCTGCGGCGACGAACGTTCCGGTTCTGCCCGCGCTCCCGTACGGGTGTTCACTCGGTCACTCGCACCGCTGGCCCGGCACGCTCGCGTTGCAGCCACAGACGTTGATCGCGCTCGTCACGGACATCGGCGACTGGCTGCACCGCGCCGGCTTTCGTCGCCTGTATTTGATCAACGCACACGTGACCAACGCCGCGCCCCTGCGCTGTGCTTTGGAAATTCTCCGCAGCCGCTACGACGACCTGATGATCGCCGTCATCAACACCGCCGACGTGAGCCCACGCGTGCGTCGCGAGTTCTTTTCTGACGCGCAAGACTGGCACGCCAACGCCGCGGAAACGTCGCTGATGCTCGCACGGTCGCCCGAACTCGTCCGGCCCAAGTTGTTAAAAACCTCGGACGATCCCGACCGCACGCAAGGTCACGTCTTCGCTCACCCGGTCAATCGCACCAGCGAAAATGGCGTCACGGGATTTCCGAGCCGCGCCACCGTAGCCGCCGGCGATCGCCTGTTTCGCTGGATCGTCACTGATCTCACGCGAATCGTCCGCCGCAGTCTCCGCGAAACGCCTCCGCTCACTTCCTCGTACTGCACGCCGATCACTCCCGTTGTCACAGCGAAAGACCACAAACGGCCGTAATCAGACCGCCACTACACGCCAACGGCCACCCATTTCCCAATCCCAACTTCCAACTACTTCCGCGTGTTCTCCGCATGAAATCCGACCCAGACATACTCAAACTCCAAGCCGACATGAAATCCAAAGGGGTCAAATATTGCCTCGGCGCCTTCGTCGACATTCATGGCGTGCCAAAGGGCAAATTCGTGCCGATCGAGCACTTCGTTCATTTCGCGCACGGCTCCGAACTCTACACGGGCTACGCTCTCGACGGTCTCGGCCAATCACCGAACGACGATGAGATCGCATCGTTGCCCGACTTGGATCGCGGCTTCCAACTTCCATGGAAGCCCGAAGTCGCATGGTTTCCCGCTGACAACACATTCCACGGCGAGCCGTACGACATCAACTCGCGTGTCGCGCTGAAAAAGGTTTTGGCCGAAGCCGCGTCCATGGGCTTCGGCATGAATCTCGGAATCGAGTGCGAGGTTTACCTCGTCAAACTGAGCGAGGACGGTCGCAGCGTTTCAATCCCGAACCCCGACGATCGCCTCAAAAAAGCGTGTTACGACGTGCAGGGTTTCATGGATCGCTTCGGCTGGCTCGATCAGGTGAGCACAGCCATCAACAGTCTCGGTTGGGATCTGTATTCGCTGGATCACGAGGACGCGAACAGCCAGTTCGAATTCGACTTTAAATACGCCGATGCGCTCACGATGTGCGATCGCTACGTGTTCTTCCGCACGATGGCGCGTCACTACGCTGCCGAAGAGGGGCTGCTCGCGACGTTCATGCCCAAACCGTTCGCCGACAAAACCGGCAACGGCGCACACTTCAACATGTCGCTGTCAGATCTCCAAACCGGGAAGAACATCTTCGCCTGCGATCCCAAGGACGACCCCCGCGGACTGGGCCTCACCTCGACCGCGTACTCGTTCATCGCTGGAATTCTCCGCCACGGCCCTGCGATCTGCGCTGCGATGGCCCCAACGGTGAACAGCTACAAGCGCCTCGTTCGTCGCGGCGCCATGTCGTACTACTCGTGGGCCCCGGTGTTCAATTCGTTCGGCACCAACAACCGCACCAACTCGATTCGAGTACCGATGGCCGGCGGTCGGTGCGAAAGCCGCAATGCTGACTCCGCCTGCAATCCGTACCTCGCCGCCACACTCGCCCTTGCCGCGGGACTCGAAGGTATCCGCGATCATCTCGATCCCGGCCACCCGCAGGAAGAGAATCTCTACGAACTCACCGACGACCAGTTGAAGGAACGTAAGATCGAGTACCTGCCCCAGAACCTCATGGAGGCCGTGAACGCCTTTGCTGCCGATCCGTTCGTCACCAAAACATTGGGACAAGGTCTCCGCGACGAATTCATCACCTACAAATCCGACGAATGGCGCCTGTATCACCAGCACGTCAGCGCCTGGGAAATCGACCGCTACGCCCGAATGTTCTGAATCCAAACCGAGCCAGTTGGGAATTGGGAGTTTGTAATTGGTGCCCCAACAATCCTCCTGTCGACGATCGAGGACCAATTTTGACCTAACTTCCAATTTCCAACTACCACTTCGCCGAAAATCTTCGCTGTCCCCCCTCTCATGCCCAGCCGCCCTTCCGAACGAGTCGCCCGCTTCAGCGTATCTTTGCCATCGAACCTGCTCGATGAACTCGACGACATGGTCACGCGGCGAAAGCTGCCGAACCGTTCGCACGCGATTGCCGAGATGGCCCGCGAACAATTGCTCGGCCACGCGCAGGAGCTCGGAACGCAGAGCATGGCGGGGACGATCTCGCTCGTTTACGATTATCGGAAGCGAAACCTCCAGCGGAAGCTCGCGGATATTCAGCATCAGAACTACCTCATGGTGGTCACCTCGACCCACGTCCACCTCGAGCATCATCACTACCTCGAAGTGCTCCTGGTCCAAGGTCCCGCGCGAGACCTCCGCCGTCTGGCTGACACCCTCGGAGCCTGCAAGGGTGTGAAACACGCGAAACTGAACCTGACGTCCACGTCGATCCCACCGCTGCTGCAGTAAGCCGCCAGGCTGGCGTCAACCGCGACAAACCTGAGCCGAAACCATGCATTCGAGATCGCAAAATCCTCGTAGCCACTCTCGTGAGACCGATGACCGGCGCGCCCGCCCGCGCTTCGACCGTCTCACGACCGTGGCTACTGCCCCCTTCATCGTTCCGGCTGGGCCCGTCGGAGCCTAAATTGGCCCAACGCGCGCTCAGTCTTGACGTCATACGTTTCGGCATAATCGTAACACTTTTTTCCTATCATGGACCTCGCAATCAACCCCACGCCTACCGCGCCGCTTTATTCCAGGACGCTCACGCACTCGGGTCTGTGGTCGGGAGTCGTCGGACGGAACAAAACCCTCCGCCTCACAGATCTCGAGGGCGGTGCCAACGTCGGCATGCTGCTTTACCACGCCGACGTCACCTCGGAGCGTTACAACATGCCGGATACGTTGAAGGGCCAGCACATCTTCTACCTTCGCGCTCCCTACTGCCTGCATTCCGACATGGGCCGGATCATCGCCGCGATCACCAGCGACTCCGTCGGCTGGCACGACACGGTCTGCGGTTGCTCGGACGCCCCCCTCGTCACGCAGAAGTACGGGGTCAAAAACTATCAAACCGCACGCAACGACTACCACCGCAACGCACGCGACTCCTTCCTGATCGAACTGGCGAAATGGGGACTCGGCCCGCGTGACCTCGTGCCCAATCTCAATCTGTTCAGTAAAGTCGTATCCGATGACCAAGGTCATCTGACCTTCGTGCCCGGCCACTCGAAGCCCGGCGACCACCTCGACCTCCGTTTCGCCCTCGATACCCTGGTCATCCTCAACACCACGCAGCATCCACTCGACCCCGATCCCGCGTATCACCCGCGCATTGTCCGCCTCGAGGTTTTCCACTCTGCTCCTCCCGCCGCCGACGACCCAAGCCGACACTCCCGCCCCGAGAACGAACGCGCTTTTCAGAACACGGAGAATTACCACGCGCTGCGTCGGTAATTGGTAGTGGGCAATTGGGAATTGCTTCGATCCGAAAAGCGTTCGCTAACGCAACGCCCATCGAAGCTCCAGTCCGACACTAATTACCAAATCCTAACTACCAACTACTCGTCACCAACTACCAACTACCCGTTTCCCGCCGCTCTACCCTGCGTCCCCAGAACTTCCGCCGATGCCCACCGCCACTCTCACCCGCAGCCCGCTTTCGCCCACCGCGGCCGTCTACCGCCACGTCATTCCGGCCGGTGACCCCTGGATCCACGATGTGAAACGCGGCCAGATCCTGCGCATCGTCGACGTCGAAGGAAATCAGGCGGCCGACACTCTGTTCTACGATGCTCACGATCCGGCGAACCGCTACAGTGCCAGCGACACGATCCGCCGCCAAGCCGCCCTCTACCTGAGCACGGGCACGACGCTGTACTCGAATCTGGGTGACGCCCTGCTCACCATCGTCGCCGACACCTGCGGCCGTCACGACACGCTTGGCGGTGCGTGCTCCCGGGAGAGCAACACGATGCGGTACGCGCAGGAGAAGGAATACATGCACGCCTGCCGCGACAGTTTCATCTGTGGCATTCACTCGTGGCGTCCTGAGCTCGGCAAGCGCGACATCGCACCCAATATAAATTTTTTCATGAACGTCCCCGTCACTCCCGACGGACGTCTGACCTTCGCTGACGGCGTCTCCGCGCCCGGTTACTACGTCGAACTCCGTGCCGACCGGGACGTCATGTGCGTCATCTCCAACTGTCCCCAACTCAACAACCCCTGCAACGCCTACAACCCGACGCCGATCGAGGTGTTGATTTGGCACGAAGACGCGGCGGCGGAGTCGAGGTAGTTGGCAGTTGGGAATTAGTAATCGGTGCGATCACGAATCATGACGGAGCGACCGCAAGTAGGCGTTCAGGGCAAGGGTGGCGCCGACGCTGTCAGCAGCTCGCACGAGCTGATGACCTACGGCACTTCTTGCGAACGGCTCCCAAGGTTTCACCGCCACCCACACGAGATCGGCCAGCTGTTCAGCCATCGCATAAACCCGCAGATCATCGAGCGCGATTTCGCCATAGCCTTTTGCTAGAGCCTTTTAAACAAAACTGTAGCCGAGTTCCTGTCATTGGGAGAAGCGCAGCGACGAAGCAATCAAGCTGGATCGCCACGGCGCGCTTCGCGCACCTCGCGATGACCATGAGGCGGCGTCCGGCGACAGTTTAAGTTAAACCGCTCTAGTCGCTGAATCGGTGTCCTGCGACCAATTACCAAGTCCTAACTACTAACTCCTTTCGGCCGCCTGATGTTTTCCAAAGTTCTCATCGCCAATCGTGGTGCCATTGCCTGCCGCGTCATTCGCACGCTGCGCCGGATGCAGATCGCCTCCGTCGCCGTGTACTCGGACGCCGACCAGCACTCTCTCCACGTCCAGCAAGCCGATGAGTCCGTTCACCTCGGCGCCGCTCCTGCCGCGCAAAGCTATCTGGACGCCGACAAGATCATCGCCGCCGCCAAAGCCACGGGCGCCCAGGCGATTCATCCGGGCTACGGTTTTCTTTCGGAAAACCCGGCCTTTGCCGACGCCTGCGCTGCAGCCGGACTGGTGTTCGTCGGGCCGACCGGTGACCAAATGCGGCGTTTTGGCCTCAAGCACGCCGCCCGCGCCATTGCCCGGCAGCATCAGGTTCCCCTCCTCCCCGGCTCCGAATTGCTCCGCGATGAGGAACACGCTCGCACGGAAGCGGCGCGTATCGGTTATCCGGTGATGCTCAAGTCGACCGCCGGCGGCGGCGGAATCGGCATGTCGCTCATCCGCAAACCCAGCGAACTCGCAACTGCGTTCGCCACCGTCGGACGTCTTGCGAAAAACAATTTCAAAGAGGGCGGCATCTTCCTTGAGAAATTTGTCGAGCACGCCCGCCACATCGAAGTGCAGATCTTCGGTGACAGCCGCGGTCACGTTGTTGCCATTGGAGAACGCGACTGCTCGGTGCAACGTCGGAACCAGAAGGTCATCGAGGAAACGCCCGCTCCCGGCCTGACTCCCGACCAAAGCGCACGTCTGCTGGAATCCTCCGCCCGCCTCGGCAACGCCGTTGGTTATCTCAACGCCGGCACGGTCGAATACGTGTACGACAACGACACGGGCGACTTCTACTTCCTCGAGGTCAACACCCGTCTCCAGGTCGAACATGGCGTGACCGAGGAAGTCACCGGCATTGACCTCGTCGAGTGGATGCTCCGATCCGCCGCGGGTGAACTTGATCTCTCCAAGTGGACGGCCACATCCACCGGTGCATCGATCCAGGTCCGGGTTTACGCCGAGGATCCGGGCAAAAACTTTCAACCGGCCGCAGGGACACTGACCGACGTTTATTTTCCCTCCTCCGCCCGCATCGAGACGTGGGTCGAGCGCGGGACCGACGTGTCGGCTTTCTACGATCCGCTGCTCGCGAAGGTCATCGTCAAAGGTCGAGACCGCGCCGACGCCCTCGACCGGCTCGAACATGCTCTCGCTGACACCCGTCTCCACGGACTGGAGACAAACCTCGCTTATCTCCGGCAGATCGTTGCTTCCACGGGTTTCCGTACCGGCGGCGTCACGACGAAGTACCTCAACTCACTCCCTTATTCGGCATCGACCATTGAAGTGCTCGAAGGCGGCACCCAAACCACGGTTCAGGACTTTCCGGGTCGCCTCGGGTTCTGGGACGTCGGCGTGCCCCCCTCAGGTCCGATGGACGGTCGCTCCTTTCGGCTCGCCAATCGCCTCGTCGGAAATCCCGACACCGCCGCCGGCCTCGAGCTGACTGTTCAAGGTCCGTCGCTTCGATTCAATACGAGCGCCGTCATTGCACTCACCGGCGCCCACCTGCCGGCATCGCTCAACGGCAAGTCTCTGCCGTACTACCGGGCAGTACGCGTGAAGGCCGGCCAGACGCTCCGTCTCGGCGCGGTCGACGGCCCGGGCCTCCGCGCCTACCTCGCAATCCGGCACGGGTTCGACGTTCCGGACTACCTCGGCAGCAAGGCGACATTCACCCTCGGATTATTTGGCGGACACTCTGGTCGCGCCCTCCGCAGCGGCGATGTGCTACGCGTAAATCGTCACACGGCCGCCGGAGTCACCGACTCGGCCGCTCTACTACGCGCGCCGGTGAGCGTGCAGAGTTCGCTTACTCGCGAGTGGTCCCTCGGTGTGCTCTACGGCCCGCACGGCGCTCCGGATTTCTTCACCGACGAAGACATCGCCACGCTCTTCTCCGCGACCTACGAAGTGCACTACAACTCGGCGCGGACCGGTGTTCGCTTGATCGGTCCGAAACCCACCTGGGCGAGACGCGACGGCGGCGAGGCTGGGCTGCATCCGTCCAACATCCACGACAACGCGTACGCGATCGGCGCGATCGATTTCACTGGCGACATGCCGATCATCCTCGGACCCGATGGCCCGAGCTGCGGTGGCTTCGTTTGTCCCGCCACCATCGCCCAGGGCGAACTCTGGAAAACGGGCCAGCTAAAACCCGGCGACAAAGTTCGTTTCCGGCCGCTGACGGCCGAACAAGCTCGAATCTTGATGATGGCCCAGGACGCCGAGATCGAGTCGCTGAGGGCCACGCGGCGACCGCGCGGCGTAGTTGGTAGTTCGGAATTGGTCCTTGGTTCCGATCCAATCGGGGCCAGGGAAAACAATCCAGCGGCCGGAGAATCCGTGTTCCTAACTACCAGTTCCCAACTACCAACTACTCCACCCGAACCCGCCGTCCTCCACCGCATCGCTGAACGTCCTACCGCGCCCGCCGCTTGCTACCGCCGCGCCGGTGATTCGCATCTATTGATTGAATACGGCCCACTCGTGCTCGACCTCGCGCTCCGCATGCGCGTGCACGCGCTGCAAACCTGGATCGAGCGCCATCGTATTTTCGGGATCATCGACCTCACTCCTGGGATTCGGTCACTCCAGGTCCACTTTGACGCCCGCCTGCTTCCGCTGGAACGCTTGATGGAGATTCTGCTGCGCGCCGAGGGTGAACTGCCCGCCGTCGACGACATCGAAGTGCCTTCGCGCATCGTGCATCTACCGCTGTCGTGGGAAGACGAGTCCACGCTCCTCGCGATCCGCAAATACATGCAGATCGTCCGCAAGGATGCCCCATGGTGTCCGGGCAACATCGAGTTTATCCGTCGCATCAACGGCCTCGCGTCGATCGACGAAGTTCATCGGATCGCATTCGAAGCGAGCTATCTCGTGCTCGCTCTAGGGGACGTTTATCTCGGCGCACCGGTGGCGACCCCCGTTGACCCACGCCACCGGCTGGTCACGACCAAGTACAATCCTGCGCGCACCTGGACGCCGGAGAACGCGGTCGGCATCGGCGGCGCCTACCTGTGCATCTACGGCATGGAGGGTCCCGGCGGATATCAATTCATCGGACGCACCTGCCAGATGTGGAATCGCTACAAGCAGACCAGCGACTTCACCGACGGACATCCGTGGCTGCTGCGGTTCTTCGATCAGATTCGTTTCCATCCGGTTTCGAACGCGGAGCTCACTCAGTTCCGCGAAGACTTCCCGCAGGGGAAAGTGAAACTAAAGATCGAACCGACGACCTTTCGCCTCCGCGATTATCAGCAAACGCTCACGCAAAACGCCGCCTCGATCGCGTCGTTCAAGACGCACCAGCAAGCCTCCTTCGAAGCGGAACGGAAGCGCTGGGAGGAGAGCGGCCAGCTCAACTTCTCCGCCGACTCGGAATCAGCTGCTCAAGTCGACGAGCAGGCGATTCCGGCCGGTTGCATCGCCGTTCCTGCCCACATCCCGGGCAATGTCTGGAAAGTCCTCGTCGTCGCCGGTGTTGAAGTCAGGGAGGGCGATCCACTCGTCATCCTCGAATCGATGAAGATGGAAGTCACCATCGTGGCCAGCCGTGCAGGCAAAATTCGCGAAGTCCGCTGCACCGAAGGCCGCCCCGTGAGCGCCGGCGAAGCGCTCATCGTCCTCGAAGCGTAATCACGCCTTAGATACACCGTCGCACGACGCCGTCGGCGTGTGCCCCCGGCGTCCCAATCCCGTTTGTCACGTAATACGTGACAAACCCGGATTGACGCCCCTCGCTTTTCCGTCGAACGACTCGGGTGCGCCTCCACCGACGCACGCGACTTGGATCTGCCGCCGTACCGATCCCATTTGTCACGTAATACGTGACGAACCAGCGTCCGCTGCGCCGACCGGTCCTCGGTGGCCGTACTCATTCTGTCATTACGAGTCTCTCCGTTGCTGTGTTCTCTCTCCTTGGCTAACCGCACTGCCGGTGTGCTCTGCCCGGGCGGCGCTCGCGTTTACCCTGGTGGGCAAAAAATCCGGTGCGTACTGGTTCTTCCCGGCGGGAGATTCGGGTAACGACTACGACAACATCTACAACAAGGTTACACGCGCCCAACTCGCGATCGACACC
>JBDSPT010000060.1:0-4717 GCA_039930205.1 Opitutus sp.
AGATCGATGGTCAGGGTATTCGCGAAGCAGTTGAGCGTGACCGATCCAAAACCTTCTTTAGGGAAAAGCGTGAAGCCCTTGGCGAGCACGTGATCACGGACGGTCTTGTTCAACCGCGCGTGGCGGGCGTAGCGATTTTCGATTCCCTCCGCTTTGAAGTCGTCGAGCTTTGAACGCAGCGCGTAGATCAGCGGGATGACCGGCGTGCTCGGAGTCATGCCGGCTTCGTGATTTTTTTGGAATTCCAGGAAGTCAAAGTAGTAACCTCGACCGCTCACCGTCGCAGCACGATCCAGCGCGCGTTTCGAGACCGACATCAGGGCGAGGCCCGGTGGCAGCGCCAGCGCTTTTTGCGAGCCTGTGATGAACACATCGATCCCGAGTTCGTCTTTCCTAATGGGCAGCGCGCTGAACGAGCTGACGGTATCCACAATCGAAATGACGTCCGGAAACTCCCGCACCACGGCCATGATCGCGGCGAGATCGCTCATGCAACCGCACGAGGTCTCGTTATGAATGATCGTGATCGCGTCGTACGCGCCGGTTGCAAGCTCGCGCCGAACCGCTTCGGGTTCGACCGGTTGGCCCCATTCGAATTTAAGCGCACCGGCGGCGAAACCGCAGCGAATGGCGACATCATTCCATTTGTCCGAGAACGCCCCGTTCATGCAGTTCAGGATTTTCTTCTTCGTGACGTTGCGGACCGCCCCCTCCATCACGCCCCACGCACTGCTCGTCGAAAGGTACACGGGATCTTTCGTGTAAAAGAGCGCCTGGAGCTCCGGCTGAATCGATTGGTACAGCGCGACGAAGTCGGTGCTGCGATGTCCGATCATTGGCTGCGCCATGGCGCGAAGCGTTTTTTCCGAGACGGCGACGGGACCAGGGATGAAAAGTTTGTAGCTCATAATGCGTGCGCGAAGGCGCTACGGAAAACAGTTTACGCTCTGCGCTGGGTCAACCTTGATTCGCATTACGCTGATGTCCCAATCTTGGCTTAAGAAGAAGCTTAACGCCGTCGAACTTTACACGATCGACGTGATCCTGGGCCGGCGCGCTGACACGGGCGCCGCAATCTACGGCGCTTTTTTGCAAGCGCTGTCATGGTTGTTCAATGGAATTGCGCAGGCGAGACTGTGGCTTTACCGGAACCGCATCCTTCACGATCAGCCGCTCGGATGCCTGGTCGTCGTGGTCGGCAATCTCACCGTCGGGGGCACCGGCAAGACGCCCGTCGTGGAAAAATTCGCGCGAGCGCTGCGCGACCGCGGGCGAAAAGTCGCGATCCTGAGTCGTGGCTACAAAAGCAAATCGGCGCCCGTGTGGCAAAAGTGGTGGTTTGCGCTGACGCATACGGAAGAGCCGCCGCCACGAATCGTGAGCGATGGAGAAAACGTGTTGCTCAATTCTGAGGATGCCGGAGACGAGCCCTACATGCTCGCGCGAAATCTTCCCGGTGTGATCGTGCTGGTGGACAAAAACCGGGTGAAGGCCGGCGCGTTCGCCATCAAGAAATTCGGTTGCGACACTCTCGTGCTCGACGACGGCTTCCAATATCTGCCGCTGAAGGGCAGGCTGAATCTGTTGCTCGTCGATAAAACGAATCCTTTTGGCAATGGGCATTTGCTGCCACGCGGAATTTTGCGTGAGCCGATCAAGCACTTAAGACGCGCGAGCTACGTTTTTTTGACGAAGTCCAACGGCGAGCGCGACAACGAGCTCGAGGCGCTCATCAAGGAGCACAATCCCGACGCGGATATCATCGAATGTGCGCACCGTCCGAGATATCTGCAGCGCTTTGGTGTTTCACCGGAAGCGCCCGGCGGTCGCGAGCCGCTGTCGTTTTTGAAAGGGCGGCGCGTGGTCGCTTTCAGCGGAATTGCCACTCCCGAGAGTTTCGAAAAATTCCTGCGCGATCTGGGCGCGTTGATTGTCGCGCGCGAGCGCTACCTCGATCACTACCGATACGCCGATGAGGATTTCGAAGCCTTGTTTGCGAGCGCACGCGAGGAACGGGCGGAGTGTCTGGTCACGACGGAGAAGGACGCGGTCCGCATTCCTGACGGATACACATGTCCGATCCCGGTTTATTATTTGCGGCTCGAGATCGAAATCATCCGCGGCGCTGCCGACTTCGACGAAGCCGTGGGAAGGATCTGTTTTCCGCAGAGTGGGAGTAGACCACCGATGGACGCGCGGCCACTGTCATCCCGACCGTAGGCAGCTGGATTCGCGGCGGCCCGTTCATCTCCGGTTAATTTCAACCTCTGCGTGCTGTGTGTTCCATCGCAGGCGCGTAGAATCCAACCTGATGACAGCGGAGCGCGCTGCCAAAGGGGCGCCCATCGATTGAAATCCCCTTGCGAAAATCAGGCGGCAGCGTGTTAGGTGAGAGCTTCATGATTATTGATCCTCGTTTCGTTGAGCTGGCTGAGGGACTCACTGGTTTCTCGACGGCGCTCAAAAAAGATGAGCACGTGCTCATCGATGCCTTCGATGTGCCTGACGCGATTGTGATTGCGCTGATTCGCGCGGCGCGAGCCAGGGGCGCGCACCCGCTGGTGCAGATTCACCGCGCGCGAATTTCACGCGAGATGACCCTCGGCGCCGAAGAGGCGCAGTACGCGCCGCACGCCGAAGTGGAACTCGCGCGCATGCAAAAAGTGGATGCGTACATCGCCCTGCGCGGATCGGAAAACATTTTTGAGGCGAGCGACGTCCCGGCCTCCAAGGTTCAACTGGTCAGCCGGCTGTTGAAGCCGGTGCTCGATTACCGCGTCGGCAAAACGAAATGGGTGGTGTTGCGCTGGCCGACGTCGGCGATGGCCCAGCAAGCGGGGATGAGTACCGAGGCATTTGAGGACTTTTACTTCAAAGTCTGCACGCTCGACTACGGTCGAATGACGCCCGGCATGAAGGCGCTGAAGGATTTGATGGAGCGCACGGATCGGGTGCAGCTCAAAGGCCCGGGGACAGACCTGACCTTTTCCATCAAGGGAATCGGCGCGCAGCCGTGCGGTGGATTGCGCAATATTCCAGACGGAGAAGTGTTCTCATGCCCGGTGCGCGACTCGGTTGAAGGGGTGATCCAGTACAACGCGCCCACTGTCTACTTAGGCACTTCATTCGACAACATCCGGCTGGTCTTCAAGCGGGGCAGGATCGTTGAGGCCACCTCATCGAACACGAAACGGCTCAACGAGATTCTCGATAGTGATGCGGGCGCCCGGTACATCGGCGAATTCGCGCTTGGTTTCAATCCGCACATCCTCGAGCCGATGCGCGACATCTTGTTCGACGAGAAGATCGCGGGTTCCTTCCACTTCACGCCCGGCCAGGCTTACGAAGGCGTGGGCAACGGCAACAAGTCGCAAGTTCACTGGGACATGGTGTGCATCCAACGCCCCGAGTACGGCGGTGGAGAGATATGGTTCGACGGAAAGCTCATCCGTAAAGACGGGCTCTTCGTTCCGAGGTCGCTGCACAAACTGAATCCTGAGTACTTGCTCGCGACTTAGATGCATCCCTCGGGAAGAGGTCGGCGGTCGACCTCACGAGTCTTGACAGATCAACGCATCACCGTGTCGTGATGCGTATGTCGAGTGAGGCCCTTTCTCTGCAAGAGTTCGTTCAGGCGCTGCCCAAGACTGAAACGCATCTCCACATCGAAGGTGCGCTTCCTTACGAGCTCCTGACGGGGTGGAAGCCGCAGCAATATCCGCTGAACCCACGATTTCGGCACCCCGATTTTCGCTACGCCACGTTCTCAGAGTTCAACGACATCCTGCTCGCGCACGCGCTGCCGTGGTTCACGAGTGCCGAGCAGTATTACATCGCCGCCAAGGCAACGTTCGCGAGACACGTCGCGGAGAACGTCCAGTACGTCGAGACGAGTTTCCATCTGCCCGTCACGCAATTCATCAACGTGCCGGGACGAGAGATCATTGCGGCGATCCGATCCGCAGTACCGGCCGGCTTGGAAGTAAGAATCTTCGCGGGCATGCTTCGTACCGACATCACGGGCGAATTACGCCCGATCATCGATCAGCTTCACACTTGGGATGAGCTCGCGGGAGTCGACCTTCATGGTCACGAAGATCTCGTCACGGCCCCGGAAACGGCTGCGGTTTGGGCGAAGTTGCGAGCCGCGGGCAAGGTCACGAAATGTCACGCCGGGGAATTCGGCGGAGCGGCGAAGGTGCGCGAGGCGATCGAGCTGCTGGGAGTCACTCGGGTTCAACATGGTATCCAAGCCGTGGATGACCCCGCGGTTCTTCAGCTCGCCGTTGATCGCGGAGTTACTTTCGACGTTTGTCCGATCAGCAACCTCCGACTGCGCTCGGTTGAGTCGTGGCCGACGCATCCGTTGCGGCGCTTGATGGAGGCCGGGGTGCGATGCACCGTGAGTACTGACGACCCGTTGGCGTTCGCCAATACCGTGAACGATGAGTACCTCGCGCTCGCCCAGGAGCTCTCTTTCACGCGCGCAGAGTTGGGGCGGATCGCTCGCAATGGCTGGGAGGTGGCCTCGGTTCAGGAGCGCCGTCGGCAGACCGCGGTAGCCGAGATCAACCGGCTGGCCGGCCAATCATGAGCCGGCTTGCAGGCTGAGTGGTCGCTGGTGATTGTTGCGCCGCCTTCCTGATGGAAGGCGCACCCATGTCGACTATGTATACGGTTCCCGAAGGCGTCCGCCAGCCACGCGCAGACAAACTGC
>JBDSPT010000061.1:0-4025 GCA_039930205.1 Opitutus sp.
GGTGGCACCCGGGCAGCAACAGCCGAGCGTGCGGTTTTCTTTCCAGTGTCATTCCAAGCCGTAACCATAAAGTCGAAATCGGAGAATCCTTGTAGCATCGGTCCTGAGACCAGGGATCGGCGCGCCCCGCCGCGCTTCCACCGTCTCACCACGGTGGCCACTTCCGACTGCCTGTATCCGGCTCGGCGCAGTGACGAATGACCAACTCGGGGAATGGTGCAGCGGAGACTGGCCGACTGCTGTTTTCTGCGAACCGGCGCTGTCCGTGATGTCGGCAGCGTGCTCGCGCGCGTCCCGCGGCGTGACTAAAAAGACTTTGTCGCCGAAAACACAGATCCGAGCCACAGCGGCCACACAGGAGGATCCTGATGGTTGCTCCGACACCAAATCCTAAACCTGGCTTACTCCTGCCGCCCTGTGTCAGCGCTCCGTGCCTCCGCGCTCCATGCCTGAGAATTTTCCTGCACCCATCGTTGCCTGTTCGGGTCTCACGCTTGACTGTAATGCGCTAACACCCTCGTGCTCACTGAGCCCTCCGCAGGATAACGCAATTTCCCCAACCCCGATTTGCTTCACCTCCCATGAAACTTACCTCCCATTTCTTCCTGCTCGCCTCCGCCTTTACCGCAGCCGTATCGCTCATGGCGAAGCCGCTCACCGTCGGCTTCGCCCAAACCGGCGCCGAAAGCACGTGGCGCACCGCCAACACCCAATCCCTGAAATCGGAAGCGGAGAAACGCGGCATCAACCTCAAATTCTCCGACGGCCAGGGGAAGCAGGAGAATCAAATTCGGGCCGTCCGTTCGTTCATCACCCAGGGCGTCGACGCCATTCTCATCGCACCCCTGGTCGAAACCGGCTGGGAGCCCATTCTTCGCGATGCCAAACGTGCCAAGATCCCGGTCATCCTCATGGACCGCACCGTCAAGGTGAGCGACGAGTCGCTTTTCGCCTGCTTCGTCGGCTCCGACTTCGCCGAGGAAGGTCGCATGGCCGCCGACTGGCTCGCCAAGCACACCAACGGCAAAGGTCGCATCCTTGAGCTCCAGGGCACGCCCGGTTCCGCGCCCGCCAATGAACGTCGCCGCGCGTTTGCTGACGCGATTCAGAAATATCCGGACCTGAAGATCATCGACTCGCAAAGCGGCGATTTCCGCCGGTCCGGCGGCAAGGAGGTCATGGAAGCTTTCCTCAAGAAGCACGGCCGTAACTTTGACGTCGTCTATGCTCATAACGACGACATGGCGTTGGGCGCTATTCAGGCGATCGAAGAAGCCGGACTGAAACCCGGTAAGGACGTGACCATCGTTTCGATCGACGGCGTGAAGGAAGCGTTGCAAGCCGTCATTGACGGCAAACTCAACTGCACGGTGGAGTGCAATCCGCTCTTCGGGCCCAAGGTGTACGACTTGGTTAAAAAGGTCGTGGCCGGCGAGAAGGTCCCCCGCGTTCAGTACAACAAGGACGAGCTCTTCGACTCCACCAACGCCGCAGCGTCCATCGCCAGCCGCGAGTATTGATTGAGCCGCTCGCGTCTCGCCCGGCCGCGCATCCCATCGGAAATCGCTCCTGCGAATCTTTTCGTTCCCGACGCCGCTTTCGAGGCTTCTGCATCGTCCCGTGTCCGACGCTCCCCTGCTCACCCTTCGCGGCCTCGGTAAACGTTTTCCCGGCGTCGTGGCTCTCGACGCCGTCAACTTCACCGTGCGGGCCGGCGAGATTCACGCCTTGCTCGGTGAAAACGGCGCTGGCAAATCGACCCTGATCAAGGTTCTCACCGGCGTTTATTCCGCGGACGCCGGCGAGATTTTCCTGGGCGGTCAGCGCATCGCGCCGACGTCTCCAGCCGACGCGGAAGCGGACGGGATCAGTACCGTGTATCAGGAAGTCAACCTCGTCCCGTCCCTCTCGATTGCAGAAAATCTCTGCCTGGGCCGGCAGCCCGGCCGCTTCGGTTTCATCAACTGGCCGGCCACTCGCCGCCACGCCCGGGCCGCACTCGCGCGACTGGGACTGGACCTCGACGTCGACCAGGAACTCGGCCAGTTGTCGGTCGCCGTCCAGCAAATGGTTGCCATTGCCCGCGCCCTCGATCGCCAGGCGCGCCTTCTCATCCTCGACGAGCCCACCGCCAGCCTCGACGAGAAGGAAGTCGCCGAACTGTTCGCCATCCTGCGACGACTGCGCGGCGAGGGACTCGGCATCGTTTTCGTCACTCACTTCCTCGATCAGGTGTACGCGGTTGCCGATCGCATCACCGTCCTGCGCAATGGAGCACTCGTCGGCGAATTCGCCACGGCGGCGCTTCCGCGGCTCGAACTCGTCAGCAAAATGCTCGGCCGGGAAATCGCGGCTCCATCCGAACTCGCGCAGCCGGCCGCCGACGCCGCCCAAGCTCCCGCCGCTGCCCCCGTTCTCGCCGCCAGAAATCTTTCCCGGCGCGGCGCGCTGCACCCGGTTGATCTCACCCTCCACCGTGGTGAGGTGCTCGGTCTCGCTGGTCTCCTCGGCTCGGGACGAACGGAACTGGCGCGACTTCTATTCGGCGTCGACGTGCGCAGCTCCGGCGAAATTCGCGCCCACGACGCGCCGGCTGATCTGCATTCTCCGCGGGACGCCATTCGCCGCGGCCTCGCCTTCTCGTCGGAGGATCGCAAGCTCGAGGGCATTCTCCCGTGGCTGTCGGTGCGTGAGAATCTCATCATCGCGCTGCAAGCCAAGCGCGGCGCCTGGCGGGCCTTGCCCCGCGCCGAACAGGACGCGCTCTGCACGCATTATATCCAGGCGTTGCGCATCAAAACCGCCAGCGCCGAAACCCCCATCCGCAATCTCTCCGGCGGCAATCAACAGAAGGTCCTGCTCGCGCGCTGGCTCGCGATCCAACCCGCCGTGATCATTCTCGACGAGCCCACCCGGGGCATCGACGTCGGCGCGAAAGCCGAGATTGAACAGCTCGTGGCCAAACTCCGCGACGACGGGATCGCGGTCATTTTCATCTCCTCCGAGCTGGAGGAAATCGTCCGCAACAGCACGCGCGTGCTGGTCCTGCGGGAGCGTCGGGCCGCTGGCGAATGGGTCGGCCGCCAAATCACTGCTCCCACGCTCATGCACGCGATGGCCGGCGGCCACCAAAGCCATGAAGGCTGACGCTTGTATCAGCCTACCACGGACGGGGCGGCCGGCCGGGTGCCCTTTCGGCGAAGGTCGCTCGGCGGCGACGGCCTCCCGGATCACTTCCTTTTTCCGCTGGTGAGCCCGTCCCGCCTCTCACGCTTCCTTCACTCCCCGGTGCTCTGGCCGCTCGCCGGCTTGGTCGCGCTCGGCGTGATTAATGCGATCGTTCATCCGGATTTCCTTCGGCTGACGGTCCAGGGCGGCCATTTGTTTGGCGTGCCCATCGACATCCTCAACCAGGGCGCTCGCGCCTTGGTGCTCGCCGCGGGCATGACGCTCGTGATTGCCACCGGCGGCGTCGATTTATCCGTAGGTTCTGTAATGGCGGTCTCCGGCGCAGTGGCCGCGGTGATGATCAGCCACGGGATGGATTCATTGCCGCTCATCCTGGCCGCCGCCCTCGCCGCCGGCGTCGTCGCCGGCTTGATCAACGGCGTGCTCGTCGCGTGGCTGGGGGTGCAGCCGATCGTGGCGACGCTCATTCTCATGGTGGCCGGTCGCGGCGTAGCCCAGCTCGTCACGGGCGGCGAGGTGA
This sequence comes from Opitutus sp., assembly GCA_039930205.1. Taxonomy (GTDB): domain Bacteria; phylum Verrucomicrobiota; class Verrucomicrobiia; order Opitutales; family Opitutaceae; genus Opitutus. Next base: position 3,710 of record JBDSPT010000061.1, read on the forward strand.
TCATCATCAAGCACCCAGGTTTTGAATACCTCGGGAACGGTTATCTGCTCGGGGTCCCGTTTGCCGCCGTCCTCGCCATCGCACTTTATGTGGTCACGCGCCTTTTCCTGCGCAAAACAGCGGCCGGTCTCTTCATCGAAGCTGTCGGCGACAACCCCATCGCCAGCCGGTTCGCGGGTCTCGCCACCGCGCGCGTGAAGGCGCTCGTGTATGTCTTTTCCGGATTCTGCGCCGCCCTCGCCGGAATCATGGCCGCCGCCAACGTCGCAGCCGCCGACTCCTACCGCGTCGGCGAAAACATGGAGTTGGACGCCAT
>JBDSPT010000062.1:0-13827 GCA_039930205.1 Opitutus sp.
CGAGACGCGACGTCGATGCCTGCAACTCTGTTTGCTCTACCCGCAAGGCGGAAATCTGCTGCTCAGCGGAAGCAAGCTGCGCTTCAAGCGGAGCGATCCGATCGGAAACGGGCGGTTTAGGATCCGCCATGGGCTTCGGCGGCTCTTCTTTCACGGGAACCGTCGGAATAGAAGTCACGGTCGGCGCTGCTTCGATCACGCGGGTGATGACGGGCTCGGGTGGCGCACTGGTGACCAAGCCGGAAGCAAGCTCAGTACGGAGCGCAACGATACGCTCGTTTGCGGCAGCGAGCTGTCCGGCTGAGAGCTTCTGAGCGACGAGATTGCGTGCGGACACGTTGGCTCCGTTCTCCGCGGCGATCGAAAGCCAGGCGTACGACTCGACCAAGTTTACCGGCACATCACCACGTCCCTCAGCGAGCATGAGTCCGTAATTATTCTGCGCGGCGGCAAAGCCTTGAATGGCGGCAGCGCGGTACAGCTCAGCGGCTGCCGCCGTATCGCTTTTGCCGCCGAGACCGCTCTCCAGCAGGAGAGCCAAATTGAAGCGAGCTCGCGCATAGCCTCGGTCCGCAGCGCTGCGATACCACTGTTGAGCTTGCGGGCGATCTTTCGCGACGCCCCGTCCCTGCTCATAGGCGAGCCCAAGTTGGTAGTTCGCTTCGATTGCGCCGTTGGCTGCCGCTTTCTTGAACCACATCACTGCCGAAATGTCGTCGCGAACCGTTCCCACGCCGTTGGCGAACATCTCGCCGATCTTCAATTGCGCCGGTGCGTAGCCTTGCTCTGCGGCTTTTAAATAGAGCCGAAACGCCCCCGCTGAATCGATCCGCATCCCCTGCCCGGTCTCAGCGAGGACGCCCAGGTTGTACAGTGCCTGGACGTGTCCACGATCCGCGGCCTGCTTGTAATACCGCCGAGCTGACGCGTCGTCCTGATCGACTCCGTCTCCTCGCGCATACGCGTCGCCCAATGCGTGGATTGAATCGACATCTCCGGATTCCGCGCGTTGTCGCAACGCGGTTACCGCAGGGGTTTCGCTGGCCGCCCATGCGCTGAAGCCGGTCAACACAAATGCCGCGACGAAACCGAAAGGTTTGGAAAAAGTTGAAATCGGACGGGACGGCGAAGCAGCGATTCGGCGCACAGTCGATTCAAGGAGGAAACGCGTGAGTCCAGCAAGACGACGTTCAGGAAATCGTGTAGGGCTGAGCGGACCCATGCATTTGAACCGCGGATATGACGGATGGGCGCGGATGGCCCAGAGCCAGAACCAGGCAGCGAAAACGGAATCCATCACACTCGAGAGGGTGAAATTGATCGAGATGCTGTTTTGCCTGCAATGCCTTGATCCGCGTCAATCCGTGTAATCGCGGCTAACTTCGTCTGAATTGATACGGCTACGCTACGTCTTCGCACTCCAACCTACGCGACGATGCGCGCAGGAAGCAGTGCGGCATCCTGCATTCCGTGGATTATCTTTTTATCCGGAGGACAAAATGTAGCCAAAGCTCCCGAAATTTTCGCCTGTCCGCCGATCACAAAATAGTACGGACACAACCGAAGACGGCCGGCCTTGTTGACCGCAGTAGACTTCCCGTCACCTCCAGGTGACTCCGCGAACACGGGGTGTTCGATGCGTCGTGGTTTTTTGTAGACCTGAAGGATGTGCAGATTGGTGGGAGCCAATTCCAATGCGCGAGCCACACCCTGTTGCCACTCCTCGCGCGAACAATCGCTTCCCAGGACCACGCTCCGCGCGCCCCATGCCGTCTCGTGATAACCGCTGATCTTGAGGATGAGGTCGCGTTCTTTCTGCGAAGCGCCCGCGAGTTCCTTCCAGTCACTCAGGGAGCGTCCGCCAACCTTAGGACCGTCCAAAACTGCGCCGGGCGGCAGTGGCGCGGGATCGATAATCCAGGAAGGCGGAATGATCCCGCGCAGGATTTTCAGCGAGCGCCCGCTCAAAGTCTCCGTCCAAAAATCCTGCAGTAGGTGGTGATGGAAGAGCGCCAGAGAAAGTTTCTCCTCCTGAAAGTGCCGCATGGGCGGCCCGACTGACACCTCGCCCGCATCCCAGGCATCGAACACGTAGCGCGCCGTCTTCACATTCGCCAGATCGAACAGCTCGAAGAACCGATAGATGATGTCGATCTTCTCCGGGTTGCCGTCGACATCGATGCACACGGACGGACCAAGCGGAAAAATATCGTCCGGCCGAACGCAGAACACGCGCTTGCCCAAAAGCTGCAGTTGATGCGCGAGCCATTCCATCTCCGGCCGATACGTGCTGGCCTCATCGCTCACCGCGAGAGCGATCAGCGGATTCGTCAGCTCTGGCCGGAGGCCCGCGAGTGAGGCATGGAAGTTTTTCACCATCGCATCACCGTGCCCAAGAATCTCGGGGTCGATATCGCCGGCGTACAACCGATTCAAGAAGGCCGTCAGGCCAATCCCGCCGGGTACTGAGTCCAACTCCGTGAGCGCGAATCCTTCCTCGGTCAGCAGCAGGTCCGGCCGCAACACCGTGGGGAACGCACCACGGTTTTTCGCGGCACGCGCATGAGCGACGAGCTGAAGCGGCTTTCCGCGATCCAGGTACTCGGCCACCCACGGGGCGAGCAGCGGTTTGTTGCGTAGAAGATTCTTTCCTGCGGCGGACCGGAGGTACAGCGTTTCGAGCGCTTGGTGAAATTCCAGGCAAGCGGTTCCGATCGCCTCCAGCTCCGCGACCTGTGCCGGCGAGAGCGGCCAGGCGGACGGTGACAATTGCCACGACTTCGCTTCGAATAACGGCTGAGCGGCCAGCGTTGCATGGATATGTTCGTAAGTGAGTTCGCGCATGACGGAGAAAATCGGCTCGTTCTCCTAAACGTACTCGTTCCGCGAAGCAACTGGCGCAGAAAGACAGAAAACGAACGGCGGCCGCAGCCTAGTCGTCCATCTGAATATCTTTATTGCGATGGCGGGGGCAGCCGGCGCGCAGCCACGCCGTGATGAACCGATCGATGTCTCCGTCGAGCACCGCTTGCGTGTCACTCGTACTGACACCCGTGCGCAAGTCTTTCACCATCTGGTAGGGCTGAAGCACGTAGCTCCGGATTTGGGCACCGAATCCAATTTCGCCTTTCTCGCCGTAAAACTTATCCATCTCGGCGCGCTGCTCATCCTGCCTTTTCTCGTACAAACGCGCCTTGAGCACGTTCATCGCCGCCGCCTTGTTCTTAATCTGAGACCGTTCGTTCTGGCAAACCACCACGATGCCGGACGGCATGTGCGTCAAACGCACCGCCGAGTCTGTCGTATTCACTCCCTGACCACCCTTGCCCGAGGAGCGATACACATCGGTGCGAATCTCATCCTCAGGGATATCGATCACGATCTCGTCCGTAATTTCGGCCACGACGTCGACTGCGCAAAACGACGTGTGGCGACGTTTGTTGGAGTCGAACGGGCTGATGCGAACCAATCGGTGAACGCCACGTTCCGCCTTGGCATACCCGTAGGCATTCTCGCCCTTGATCAAGATGGTCGCTTTGCTGATGCCAGCGGTATCGCCGGGCTGGACGTCCTGAAGTTCGACCGCGAATCCTCGCCGCTCGGCCCAACGAGAGTACATGCGAAAGAGAATGTCGGCCCAATCGTTGGCTTCCGTTCCACCCGCGCCCGACTGAATGGAGAAGATGGCGTTGCTGCTGTCGAACTGCCCGGTGAGGAACGACGCGATCTCAAGTTGGTCGAGTTCGTCGCCCATCGACCCAACCGAAGATTCCAGTTCCTTCGTGTAAGAATCCACTTCACCAGGAGAGGCCGTCTCGACCAATTCCACCATCACGTCCAGGTCATCGACCTTCTTCTGGAAGGCGGCGACCGGCAGGATGGTCTTCTTCAAGATGTTGAGCTTACCGATATGCTTCTGCGCCCGTTCGGTATTATCCCAAAACGTCGGATTCCCCATCTCGGCCTCACTGGCCTCTATTTCTCGCTGTTTTTGTTCGACGTCAAAGAAACCTCCATAGATGCCCGCAGCGCTTCTTGATGTTTTCGATGTGGTTGAAAGTCTCGGGTGCGATCATGGCAAAGGTCCATGGCCGCAAACTCGTCAGTGCGGAGCAAGTGAAATCTCTGACTGCAACGCCGCCGGTGCTTCCAGGAACACGACGTTTCGTCCCGCCAGTCGATACCAAGTTTGATCAACGAGCGGTTCGCGCACCAGGAGCACGGTTTGGTCAACGAGTTGGCGATCGTGGCCATTGAAAATCATGACGCCGAACCCGCGGGTCGTCGGAACTCGGAGCGCAAGGAATACGTTCAAGCCTTTGCGCGCATACGGCTGCAGCAGCACCGTTCCGCTCACGAGGGCTAACGCGGATTGCTCGGACGACGCGGTTGCATGGTCCGTGACGTCGGGCGGAGCAGCGACTCCCGTCGCAAACAATGTCCAACGCTTGAGCGGTCCGCGCAGCTGGCGCCCAAATCCGTCATCGACGACCTCGTACCTGCCCGTCGCGACGAGTGCTTCGACTTCGCTCGGTTCATGGTGCGCAAATCCAATGGTAGCAACCGGCTTCGATGCCCCGCGGTCCGGTGATGACACGTCCGCCTGGTGCGCTGGAATCTGCACGGGCTTGTGCGGCGTCACGGACGGCGGGTGTCGGGCGAGAAGCAGGGCGAAAACTGCAAAAGTCACGAAAACAGCGCCGCCGAACGCCGACCACAGATCCCACCACTTCGGTTCAACCGGCGCGACATTGCGATCGGTGGGTTTGGTCCGTTGGTCCATCGCGGTGCGGAGTCGCGTCAATTCCCGCCCCAGCTCAGCAGCATGCCAATTCGGATACGCCGCCAGCACGCGGGCGACTTCCTTCGCGCAGCGACCGGCGCCGTCGGGCCAAACCCATGGTGAAGCCGAAGCATCGAAAATCCGCGTCATGCCATCGACCCGGCGCGTGAAGTACACGCGCGACCCGAGCAGCACCACCCCGACGATTGCGGCGGGTTCAACGGCTCGACCAAGTAAGGCCACGAGGCCAATCAGCACCAGGACGCCGGCTGAGTAGGTCGGCGTCGGCAGTCCCCACATGCGCGTGGAGTCGAGGAACCTTCCGAGCTGGACCCAGTACAGGGCTCGCCTGCACCCATCAGCCTCGACCTTGAGCGCCTCATATTGCTCCACTCGCCATTCCTCATGAGATTTGTATCCGTACCGTGGTGGCGCCTCAGCCGTGAACGCGAGGATCACGACATCGCGCGGCGTCGGGACCTTTGCGGCGAACACTGCCGCGAGCGCGCCATTCGAGTTCGTGGCGTACAGCGAGCGGAGGAGATCGATTTTCTCACGGAGCAACGCTCCGGCTTTCAGCGCGAGTTCGAAGATGCGGGCGTGGCCCGCCTGATCGTTAAGATCAAGCCAGCCATTTTCCGCGCCATGTTTGATAGCCTCCAAGCCTTTTGCTGACGCCGCCGTGAGCACACGCGCGGCAGTGGCATCCGATTTCTCAACGCACGCGATCACCACGGGAGAGAGCAACGCCGTGAAGATCGCAACGCCGGTGCTCGGACCGGAACTGCGCAGGAGTTCGGTCAAACCACTGACGTCCATCGAATGCCCGCGCACGCGAAACGGCGTCCGTACGCCGCTGCCGTTGGCCAAGGAAAGCCATGCCAGCGCAGCGGTGACGGTCCGACGTGCCACATCGGATACGTTGCCCCATTCAGAGCTTTCGGCGACATCACAGGCCGCCACAAGCCGGTCCAGATCTTCGCGGTGCGCGGCTGACGCCCGTAAGAACGCGGCGAGCGTCTCGGGCTTCGCTTCGTTGAACAACGTGTCTTCACCTTCGTCCCAGTTCTCAGCCTTGCAGAAATGCTCGGCCGCTTCGGCCATCGTGAAGGTCCGCCCTTTCGTCACCCACATGCGGGCGTTCCGGGGAAGGTCGTAGTGATCTTGTACGGGTTCGTGACGCAGCCAACGCTGTACCGCATCGAACCCCCAGCGCCCCTCGAGCGAACCCGTCAGCAATCCGCGTAGCAAAGGCGTCGTAGCGGGATCAGCCCTCATGAACTCCAACGCCCCCGCCTTGGCGCCGGCCGGCTCACGTTCGAGGAGCAGGAGTTCCGCTTTCGCCCGCAGTTCGGGCGTGACCCGCGAAACGTCGCGATCAAGGACGAGGCCCAGCACATGCCGCCCAATCGAAAATTCCTGCACGACCCGCCCGATCGACCACCAATCCCACGCGCACAGTCGCGTGCCGGGAAGATGTTTCACGATGCCAGCTGCCTCTGGCGGAGCGTAAAACGGATCCACATTCGCCGGCTTGAGATCCGCTTGGGTATACAGAGTGGCTTGGTGCAGGCCTGCTAGGACATACAGCGGTTCCGGTCCCGATTCATCGATGTGAATGGCGTCGGGCCGAAGGTTGAGGTGAACCACACCTTGCGCGTGGAGTGCGCTCAAGGTCGTGCCCAACTGCCGAACGAAGGCTTCGATCTCTTCGACCTTGGGACGATGGCACGCGGTCCACTCCCGCAACGTCGTGGGAGGCGGAACTGCGCTCACCTCGTAGCGCCACCCGCTCTCCTCTTCAGCCGAAATACACCGAACCGCCTGCAACGTCGGCATGGCGGCCAGTCGATCCCACGCGCCACGACGCCATTCCGTCGCTTCCACAATGGGGAACGCGCGGACCATCACCTTCTGCGTCGAGCCCACGTGCTGCGCGATAAAGGCACCGGGTCCGCCCGCCGGCCACTCCTGTTCGATCAGGTACTCGCCCCAAATTTCGCCCAATGCGACCTTGCTGGCTGAAGCAGCGAAAGACGTTTCTCCCGTCGCCGATAAAATGGGCTCCGGCAGACGTTCAACAGTAACCGTCGCTTGGGCGGAGTCGGACATAAAAGGCGATGCCTTTGCTCCCGAATAAACGGCACTCAGCCGCAAAACTTAAACGGGAAGACGTGTGTCTCCAGCTGCTACGAGCTCGCGTTTGCCTCTGCCCGACGATCTCGCCAATCCCAGTAACGGGCGATCCAGATGCTGATCTCATAAAGGATATACAGGGGGACTGCCATGGCGACTTGAGTCACGACCTCGGGAGTGGTCAGCAATGCGCCCAAAACGAGGGAAATGACCACCACGTGCCGCCGGTAATGGGAGAGCTGGTGATGGGTGAGGAAACCGAGCTTCACCAGCAGGAGAACCACGATGGGAAACTGGAAGCCGACGCCCATGCCAACAATGAACTTGGTCACAAACCCAATATAGGAGTCGGCGCGCCAATCGTAGGCTTCAAAGCCCATCATTCGCGAGTACTCGATCGACGCCCGCAAAGCGATCGGCAGCAGGACGAAGTAGGTCATCAACACGCCGGTGAAAAACAGCAGGACTCCCCACCCCATCCACTGGAAGAGCATCGACTTCTCCCGAATGCTCAGTGCCGGCAAAAAGAACTCGCCCATGAAGTAGATCCAAAACGGGGCGGCGACAATGATCGCGCCGTACAGCGCCACGCGGAACGCGACAAAAAATGCCTCGGTCGGGCTCAGGTTGTGCAGTCGAACGCGCAAACTTCCCGTCGCCCCGGGCGCGGGTGGCAGAGCTTTCAGCGTGGCGACTTGCTGATCACCGATCTGCGCAACGCCGAGTTGGTAGACCACTTGAGAGACCGTGCCCTCAGCACTGGTCGGCATGCCGGCAAACTGATCAGGAGTGACCGTGTAAGGCCCAAGCTGAGTCGCTCCGATCTTGAATGAGACACTTGGTTTCGGTTTTTGGAACAGGTCGATCCGTTGGAGAGGATACTCGAGAATCGTAACCAACTTATCCGCCAGCAGCAGGCACACAATCAGCGCCAGACCAATCGCGATCGCAGAGCGAAGGAGCGCCTTCCGAAGATCACGCAGGTGATCCCAAAACGACTTCTTCGAGCCACTTTCTTCGCCGTCCGTCAAAAGTTCCGTATCACTCATGCGACGAGACGAGCTGAGGCGTCGTGGGACGGGCAACCATCACCTGCGGCAATAAGACAAATCCATTGAGCCGAAGCCACAGAGCATGGATCAGCCGCGCAGGTTACCTGCAGCTTTCTCCGCCAGAAAGGATTCGTAAGTGCGTGCGACGCCGTCGCGAAGACCGAGTTTTGCCTTCCAGCCCAGTTGCGTGAGCCGCGAGACGTCCATGAGTTTCCGGGGAGTGCCATCAGGTTTTGAAGAATCCCAAACAATGCGGCCGTTATAGCCTGTCACCGCCGCGATGGTCTCAGTTAATTCCTTGATCGTCACGTCCGTGCCAGTTCCGACGTTGATCCAATCCGGCGGGTTGTCGAGTCGCAGCAAGAAGGCGCAGGCGTCCGCCAGATCGTCAACGTGCAGGAACTCGCGGCGCGGTGAGCCCGTGCCCCATGCCACCACTTCGGATTTGTTGGTCTCTTTCGCTTCGTGAAACTTCCGAATCAGCGCAGGCAAAACGTGCGAATTTTGGAGATTATAATTGTCCCCCGGTCCGTACAGATTCGTCGGCATCGCCGAGTGGAACATGACGCCGAACTGCTTGCGGTAGTATTGGCAAAGCTTGAGGCCGGAGATCTTCGCGATGGCGTACGCTTCATTGGTCGGCTCGAGCGTACTGGTGAGCAAGCAGTCTTCCGGCATCGGCTGCGGTGCGTGCTTTGGATAGATGCACGAGCTACCGAGAAACAGCAGACGTTTCACACCCGTCACGTGAGCCGCCCGAACGGTATTCGCCGATACGATCAGGTTGTCGTACAGGAAATCTGCCGGATAAGTATTGTTCGCGTGGATGCCTCCAACCTTGGCCGCCGCAATGATCGCGACGTCGGGCCGTTCTTTGTCGAAAAAGTCGTCCACGGCTGCCTGGTTGGTCAAATCCATCTCGCGCCGCGTCCGCGCGACGATCGTAACGTCCCGCTCACGCGCAAACCGCCGCACAACCGCGGAACCAACCATGCCTTGATGTCCAGCAACGTAGAGTTTCATACAATGAATCGCACACAAACCATGGATCTGACGAAAAACAAACCGCCCAGCCCTAATCGGGCGGCTGCTCCGATCCTAAAACCAATTAGGTGCTGGGCAATTGGCTGATCTGCAACTCGCGTTTCGCCAGCTGGAGATCGCTATCGACCATAATCTTGACGAGTTCCTGGTAGAGCACCGTGGGTTTCCAACCGAGTTGACGCTGCGCTTTTGCCGGGTTGCCGATAAGCAGCTCGACCTCGGCAGGACGTTCGTAGCGGTCGTCGTACTTGACGTACTTCTTCCAATCCAAGTCCAACCGACGGAACGTTTCCTCACAGAAATCCTGTACACTGTGTGTCTCATTCGTCGCGACCACGTAGTCGTCAGGTTTATCCTGCTGCAGCATCAGCCACATCATCTCAACGTACTCCTTGGCGTAGCCCCAATCACGACGCGCTTCGAGGTTACCCAGATAAAGTGAGTCCTGGAGGCCAAGTTTGATGCGAGTCGCGGCGCGGGTGATCTTGCGAGTCACGAAGGTTTCACCGCGACGAGGAGACTCGTGATTGAAGAGGATACCGTTGCTCGCGTGCAGGCCGTAGCTTTCGCGGTAGTTCACCGTCAGCCAGTACGCATAGACTTTCGCGCAGCCGTACGGTGAGCGCGGCCAGAACGGGGTGGTCTCGACCTGCGGCACTTCCTGAACCTTGCCAAACATTTCCGAGGACGAAGCTTGGTAATAACGAACTTTCTTCACCAAACCTGCCTCGCGGATTGCCTCAAGAATTCGCAGAGCTCCCAAGCCGTCGACATCTCCCGTATACTCCGGGATATCGAACGAAACGCGGACGTGGGATTGCGCTCCCAAGTTATAGATTTCGTCAGGTTGGAGCTCGTACAACAGCTTCACCATCTGCACCGAGTCCGCGAGGTCGCCGTAATGCAGGAACAGCTTCACACCATTGACGTGCGAATCACGGTAAAGGTGATCAATCCGAGCTGTGTTGAAGGTCGACGCACGACGGATGACGCCGTGTACCTCGTAACCTTTGGAGAGAAGCAACTCTGCAAGATAGGAACCATCCTGGCCGGTGATGCCGGTAATTAGTGCTTTTTTCATCAAGTAAGGATCGACCGTAAGATTGGGGGCAGAAGGACCAAGTTCCCGACTCCCGGAATTCACGTTGGCGGACGCGCGCTACTCAGGTATTCCCTGAGCAATTCCCCGAACGTTCGCGAAGGCCAAACGGCCGCTGTTGCAGAAATGTAGGATATGACGCTTGGCCGGATTCCCTAATGCAGTGCCGCTGCGTACATTGGTCGAGTCCCATCCACCCTGCACCCGAGTCATATCGGTGTTCTATCCTGCGTATCTATCCCTCGCGTGCCTACTTGCGCCCGACCCCACGTTCGGCTTACGACCCACTTTGTCCCCGCCAGCTCCGCTTGCATCGGAGTTCTCACCCACGTCCATACTGGGGACACTGAATTTATGATCAGGCAGGCGGATGGTCGCAATTAAGCGCGGCAACTGTGGTCGCCCACGGATTACTGATGGTCTCGACTTCTCACATCGTTGGCGCGCTCCTCGCGGTAATCGCCGCCGTCCTCGCGTTCTGGCAAGTCCGGGAGCTTAGGGCCCGAAAAAAGATTCGAAATCTGGAGAACACACTCGACAAAACATCGCACGAGCTCCGCGCCGCGAATTCAGCCAACGAGGAATTCCTATCCAACATAAGTCACGATCTGCGCAATCCGATGGGCGGAATCCTTGGCCTGTCCAAAGCGTTGGACGAAACGCCACTCACTCCCGCACAGCAAAAGCTCACCGAATCCATTCGCAGTTGCACCGGTCTCCTCTCGACGTTGATCGACGACCTGCTCGACCTCTCCAAGTTGCGCGCCGGCCAAATCGAGCTGGCGCCCACCCGCTTCCACCTCGGAACCTGTATCGAAGATGTCGTGACAATTTCGAGCGGTAGCGACGCCGCGCGCGCCGCGATTTCGACCGACGTTGGCGAGGGCCTGCCTCGCTTCGTCTTCGCCGATCGCGCGCGGCTGCAACAAATCCTGCTCATCTTCCTTTCCAACGCGCACAAATTCGGCGCCGGCAAACCCGTCGAGCTCAGCGTCGACTCTCGCCCGGAAGGTCGAGTTCGATTTTCGGTGCAGGATCAAGGCTGCGGACTTTCACCCGCCGAGACGGCTCTGGTGTTTCAACGATTCGCGACTTTGCAGTCGGATCGAACTCTCAGGGGCAAGGGATTGGGCTTGGCAACTTCCCGTGTGTTGGCTGAACGAATGGGAGGATGCACCGGCGTCGAATCAACCGTTGGCGCAGGTTCATGTTTCTGGGTGGAACTTCCGCTCCTCGCGCCGCTAACGATTGATCCGTCCAGCGGAGCCGACTCGCCCCCGCAATATGCCTCCGCTTTGGTTGTGGAGGACATCGATTACAGCGCGGCAGCAAGCGAAGCGATCCTGCGGTCACTCGGATTTCGTACCGAATCCGTGAGTGATGGGCCCTCTGCACTCTCACGGCTCGAGACGTCGAAGTACGATCTCGTGCTCCTGGATTGGAATATCCCCGGGTTGGTGGGCACCAAAGTCGCAGCACGTTTCCGCGCAAGAGAACGTTCGGACCATCCGACGATCATCATCGCGACCACCGCGTACTCCGCCGACCGAAATCGTGACGCCTGCCTGGCGGCCGGCATGAACGCGTTCATCGCCAAGCCACTGACCCCGGAGAAAATCTCCAGGGAACTCAGACGACTCGGCCTCACAATTCGCCTGCGCGAGAAGCCGCCAATTCGTGAAACGAGCCCTGGAGTTCGCGGATCTGACTTGGATCTCCAGATACTGCAATTTCTCAGCGACGGGACCGCGGAAGGCTTGAACGTCCAAATTGCCCGGTATCAATCGTCATTCGAAGCGGATATCACTTCCGCGCACCTGATCTCGCGTGGCGACGACGGCGGGAAAATTGCCTTGATCGCCCATCGACTCATCTCGCACGCAGCCGCCATCAAGTGCGCACCGATTGTCGAGCTCGCGGAAAAACTCCAGCGGCACGCTCACGTACTTTCGCCTCCGGAGCGCAAGCAACTGCTCTGCGCGATTGAGCGAGAGTTTGCGGTACTCAAGGGAAAGCTGGGAGCGATCCCAATCTCGACACGACCTGATTAAACCCAATGCGCGCGGCGTAAGCGATCAGCTTGGGCGTGCCGTTCACCCGGAGTTTTCGCAGGAGCCGGCTGCGATGCGTCTGGGCGGTTCTTGGCGTCAGATCAAGCCGCTCTCCGATCTCATCGTCATTCATCCCCTGCGCAATGAGCCCAAGCACAATTCGCTCACGCTCGGTCAAAACCTTGTTGAACGACATCTGATCCGCCCTTCGCAGTTTCTGGCGAGTCTGGAACTCCGCGGAGTAATAAACCCGTCCTTCTTTCAGTGCGTTCAGTGCGACACGCAGCGTCTCAACCGTGTTCGAATTCTTGTCGATGAAACCGTGGACTCGGGAGCGCTCCACCCGGAATAGCGTGTAGTCGTCGCAGTGAGACGACATGATGAGGATGCGGAGAGTGGGATGAACTTTGAGAACCTGTTCCACAACCTCAAATCCATCGATATCGGGCAGCGATAAATCCAGCACCGCGGCATCCGGCTGAAGCCGAGTGATCAATTCGACCGCGCTCGCGCCTGAATCGGTTTCACCGACCACGTCGATGCCGAAGCGCTTGCTACATGACTTCCGGATCAAATCTCGAAACATCAGGTGATCTTCAACGATAACGATTCTCATAGATGTGAATGTTGTCAGCTCACCGCGACGTAATGTACGTAATCCTCGAACGAGTCTAAAAATTGGGTCTTCATCAAAAATGCCTCAGCCGCATTCGCTGAGCTCGGTGCTGCCGGCGGGCTGGTGGAACAGACCAACCCAGAATGTTTCCGCGATCGCTTCGTGGATGGTGCGTTGGGCGTGAAACATGACATCTCCCGTTCGCAACGTAATCGCCGTGCCATCATCCAATGTATCGGCGAGCTGACCCGCCAGCGTAATCACGCACTCTCCGTAGGCGCCGCCGTGATTGTGCTGATGAATCCCGGTACCCGCCTGCTCCAGGATAAGCACTCCCCAAACGCCTCCGCGTTCGCTTTCACTCAACACCGCGAGACAACGAACTCCACCTCGCTCAGCGTCCGTATTACACCGCCAGATCAGCTCGAGCGAAGCAAAGTGCTCCATGGCGTGTCCCGCGCTGGGCTCGACGCAACTCAGATCGAACAACTCTTCAGGCATGGAGAGCGGTAACTGTAAACCAAGCCGGCGTCGTCCCGGCATTTTCCCATCGGCAGCGGTACCTCCGCTCTGGCCGACCGAGCTTTCAAAATCGAAGTCGAAGATCATGGAATTGCTGGAAGTGTTGAACCCATAAGAAGAGTGAGAAGCGCTGCTGTCACCAACACGCAATGGACGCTCCCTTCAACGTACGAGCTCGAGCATTACCTATTTTTAAGTACGGACCAGACACGCCCGATCATCTCGATTAGCAGGTTTCCTTCCACTCCGTCGATATTCCGGCCTGACACTCAGGGCCAAACGCAATCGGCCGTCGCCTTGACCGTAACCGTGCAGTCGAGATTGGAGCATCGGTCGTGCGACCGATGCCCGGCGCCCCCCACCGCGCTTCCACCGTCTGACGACGGTGGCTGCTGCCGACTCCTTAAATACGCCCTAACGCAAGGGCGAATAACCGAGCAGCCGCGAAAGTTCCGCCGCGCTGGCTTTCACCTTCTCGGCCAACTCACCACTGCGTTCCGACGTGAACCGGACCGTTGCGGCCG
>JBDSPT010000063.1:0-4411 GCA_039930205.1 Opitutus sp.
CCGAGTTCCTGTCATTGCGAGAAGCGCAGCGACGAAGCAATCCAGCTGGATCGCCACGGCGCGCTTCGCGCACCTCGCGATGACAATGAGGCGGCGTCCGGCTACAGTTTAAGTTAAACCGCTCTAATCCGCCGCCCTCAAAAGCACCGCGAATGGCAGATCCGACAAGACCGACGACATGCTCAGTGGCGTATCGGCGCGGTGCTTACGCCCTGTGATCACGTCCACCCATGCGCCACTCTCTCCTGGTCCGACGATGGTGGTGTCGTCCCACACCAATCCGAGCGGAGGAACGCCCAACCGGCTCGTTAACCTCGGCACCACCACGATGCATGCACGTCGTGCACTGTGACGCTCGAATGCCACAAGATGGCTCGCGAATCGGCCAGTCGCCTCGACCGGTTCGTAACCACCCGAGTGGAAGACTCCGATTTCGTCGCCGCGGAACTGCAGCAGCGCACGGGTCACCTGCAGTTTGATCTCTCCTGTTCGCCAATCGTGTAAAAGGCCGCGCCAGTCCAGTGAGCTGAGCGACTTCGCCGCCATCCGCTCGCGAATCTTGAAATCGACCGGGCGTCGGTTGTCCGGATCAACCAGACTCAGTTCCCAAAGCTCTGTGCCTTGATAAAAATCCGGCGTGCCCGGCGAGGTGGTCTTCAGCACCACTTGAGCCAGCGAGTTTACCATCCCGAGATGCGCGAGCCGACGAGCTCGCGGCCGAAAACTGGCGAGAAACTCCCTCCCCGTCTCCAGATTCAGGACCGCATCGATGAAGCGGTCACCGGCTTGAAGCCACGCTTCGTTCGGCTGGATCCACGACGTGTTGCGCCGGGCTTCATTGACCGCCTTGCGGTGATGTTCGCGCATGCGTTCGCGAAACGTGTCATCCGGATCTGCATCTTCCGCGGGCCACGCGCCGAGCAAAATCTGATACAACCGATACTCCTCATTCGCGTCCGGGGCGCTGCGTCCGTCGACCATCGTTTGGTGGCGTTGATTCAACTCGTGCCACTCTTCCAGCGAGTCGCGCCACTCCTGCGGATTCTCCGACAGCGCATACAATCGTGCCCGGACGTCCTCGCCCAATTTCGTGTCATGGGTCGCCGTCGCCAGCAGCGAATGGGGCGTCTGCCGCAAACGCTGACTGTTCGCCGCATGAAAGGCCGACACGGTGCCGCCGAAACGTCCCGCGTTTCCCCCCACTTCATTCAGCGCGACGAACCGACTGTACCGATAAAACGCGGTGTCCTCCACGGACTTTGCCATCACCGCTCCGGTGTACTGTTGGAAACTGAACACCCACGCGAGGACCGGCTCACGCAATTCGGCCGGCGATTCAGATTTCAGATACGCCCCGGTAAGGATGTCCCGCAAAAGCTCGAAAGGCTCGGCTCCCAGGCGCGGATTTCGCCGCACCGCGATCGCACACGCCTGCTCAACCACACGTCGATCACGTTCGGTCACAGGTTCATCCCTCCGCCGATAGGTGCGATAAACGCCGTGCGCTGCCATGACTTCTCGCACCGCGACGGTCATCTCGTGGCGCGTCACGTCACGCCAGCGAAGGTCAGACTGCAGCATCTCGGTCAACTGCGACGCCAGTCGGCTGACGGCATTGGCAAACATCTCGTCGAGGACGAGCCGCTTGTTGTCCACGATCACGTCTTCGAAGGCCAGGGTTTCTCCGCAGAACTGAGCATACGTCTCGGTGAACCGGCGCTCCGCGCGGGGATCAACGAAAATCTCCGCGAGCTGCACGATGAACTCGTAACCGGTGGTCCCATCGCTCGCCCACTCCGCTGGAAGAGTCTCATTCTCCGCCAGGATTTTTTCGACCAGCACGAACAGTTTGTCGGGTTGGCCGTTGCCCCCGGCTGCGACCAGCGCCTGAAGGCGCTCCAGGTACTGCTGTGGATCACGGAGTCCATCGATGTGATCGATCCGCAGACCACTCACGATCTTGTCCTGCAGCAATCGCGCAAGTAACGCGTGCGTCTCCTGGAACACTTCACGAATTTCCACCCGCAAGCCGATCAACGTATCGATGGCAAAGAACCGGCGATAGTTCGTTTCGTGCACCCCTGCTTTCCAATAAGCCAATCGATAGTGCTGCTCTTCGATAATCTCGTTTAGCCTGACAAAACTCGCGGCGTCTCCGGCACGTCCATTCCACTCAATCAGCAGCTGATTCAACCGCGCTCTCAGGGCGTCGTCGCCTTCCAACACTGCGGCGAACTGCTGCTTCAGTTCGTTCAGCCGTGCGGCCCGGATTCGCGCCGTTTCGATTTCTTCCGATGCCGTGGGGCGCGGCAGGCTTGCGAATCCGCCGGCCAGCTTGGCGAGTTCAGCGAGCTTGACGGAGCCATCGCCGAGCGCATCCAACACTCGTTGAAACGTGCGCGGCGCGACGGGAAAACGCATGTCACCATAGACGACACTCAACCCACCCGTCTCGTAGCCCAGCGAAAGTCGTCCCGCTTCCAGCACACGACCATAGTGGGTGTCGAGGATCGGAACGAGCACACGCGTCCGCTCCTCGCCCGTACCGGTATTCCAATCGATATCGAAAAACCGCGCGTAAGGTGAGTGAACTCCATTTTGCAACACGTCCCTCCACCACGTATTCAGGAGGCCAGGACCGTTGATGCCCATGTGATTGGGCACGAAGTCCAGGAGGATACTCATACCGCGGCTTTGCAGCTCACGATGCAGTTGCTCCAGACCCGACGGACCGCCCAACTCGGGATCGATGCGCCGATAATCATTCACGTCGTAACCATGCGAACTTCCCGGCGTGGAGAGAAAGATCGGCGAGCAGTAGTAGTCGGATATCCCGAGCGCATCCGCGTACGGCACGATCGCCGCCGCAGCTGAAAACGGGAACTCGCGCCTCAATTGCAGCCGGTACGTGGCAACCGGAATTCGCTTTGCTGATACGGTGGCCATCAGCGTGCGGATGTGACGGGGGCGCGGCTGGCGATCAGCAACAGCGTGGCGGGCGCCCGAATAGCCAGGGTCTCAACTTCGACGCGCTCCACCGGCGGGCCGTCCGCACCGCTGTCGAATTCAATCCGCCACGTCCACCCCGGCGGGGGCCGCAGGATCGGATCCGAGAGCAACGACCGATGAGTATCCCCCGTCAGCGATGACACCAACAGTCGATCGGCTTCACCATCCGCGCGATACCGCACGACGACCGCGCGTCCGACAGCTCCCACCTCCCAGGCCGATCGGTCTCGAAACTTCTCCGTCAGCCAGCGTTTTCGCAGCTCCAGGCAACAGCGGTACAAGTTCAGGACCCCGGCGTGGGCCGGCTCTCGCACCTCCTCCCACTGGAGCTTGGATTTCGTGAAGGTTTCGAGCGCCTGCGGATCGGGGATGTCTTCCGGTGAGAGATTTTGATTGATGCCCACGCTCGCGAATTCCTTTCGCCGGCCTTCGGAAATGTTCTGACCGAGCTCGCCGGCGTGATCCGTGAAAAACAAGAAGGGCGTGCTGGCAGCCCATTCCTGGCCCATGAATAACATTGGGGCGTACGGGGTGAGGCAGAGCAAAGCCGAGGCCGCCCGAAACGCCGCCGGTGAAATCAAATGTTCCAATCGCTCACCGAGGGCCCGATTACCCACCTGATCGTGATTCTCGATACACGTGACAAACGCTGACGTCGGCAAGTGGCGGCAGCTCTCGCCGCGGGGTCGTCCCTTCCAGGCTTGGAAAGGTTGGCCGGTATAAAACCATCCTTGGGCAAGGGTCATGGCCAGATCCGCAGGCGTCCCACGATAATCACGGAAATAACCTTCCTGCACACCCGTCACCGCTACCCGAACTTGATGGTGAAAATCATCCGCCCAAGCGGCATCCAAGTGCGCACCGTCCCCATTCGGTTTGGTCAGAATCTCGCATGAATTACGCTCGTCTTCCGCAATCAGAAACGCGCCCCGCTCATGCGCGAGAGCGGCGATTTCCGCCAGCAGGTGCCGCTCCGTTTCATCGTGGAGGGCGTGCGTCGCATCCAGTCTCAGGCCATCGCATCGGAATTCGTCCAGCCAATACGCCACGTTGGAGAGAAAGAATTCCCGGACCGGCTTGTTCGTCGGCGCGTCGAGATTGAAACCCGGCCCCCAAGGCGTGGCGCGCTGTGCGTGAAAATAACCGTCCGAGTAGCGCGACAGATAATTCCCGTCGGGACCCAGATGGTTGTACACGACGTCAAGGATCACCGCCAGCCCACGCTCGTGTGCTGAATCCACCAGTGCTCGCAGATCATCCGGCCGTCCATAACACAGGGCCGGAGCGAACAGCGCGACGCCATCGTAACCCCAATTGCGGTCACCCGGGAAATCCGCCACTGGCATGATTTCGATCGCTTCCACCCCAAGTTGCTCAACGTGGTCGAGCCGCCCGATGGCGG
>JBDSPT010000064.1:0-2865 GCA_039930205.1 Opitutus sp.
AGCACGGAGAGCACGTTCTTCCGGCGGACCAATCCTCCGTAAAACAGCGCCAGTCCCGGCATGGTCATAAATAGAACGAGCGCGGTGCTGGTCATCTGCCACGCGTTGTGACCGGGTCCCGGCCCGGGGATTTTGGACGCGACGTCGGGGGTCCGGGCCGCGTTGTTGATGTACGCCTCGAGATCCGCAACACGTTGTTCCAAAGTCGGATCGGGCGGGGTAGCCGGGGTTTCAGCAAACGCAGTCTGGATGGCGAGCCAACTCAGACCCGCGGCGATGAGGGGTCGAATTACAATAAGCAGACGGTTCATAATCGCCTGTTTCCAGCAGCATTGGGACCATGAATGAAATTTCTAGCTTCATGACACGAAAAAGCCGGCCCCTGGCGGGACCGGCTTTGTAAACGGATGGCAGTGCGGGTCAGATGGCGGTGTCGCCGCGTTCGTCAGTACGGATGCGGATGGCGTCCTCGATCGGCAGCACAAACACCTTGCCGTCGCCGATCTTGCCCGTCTTCGCTGACTTCACGATCGCGTCAACGGCCTTGCTGACCAAGTCGTCGGTCGTGGCCACTTCGATCTTAACTTTGGGAAGGAAGTCCACCGTGTACTCGCTGCCGCGGTAGATTTCCGTGTGGCCCTTCTGCCGGCCGAAGCCCTTGACCTCGGTCACCGTCATGCCCTCGACATTGATTTCAGCCAAAGCGGCTTTCACTTCTTCGAGTTTGAACGGCTTGATGATGGCAATGATAAGTTTCATGCGAAATTTGGATCTGAGTTTGGTAATTGGTATGGCGCAGCGGCAAAGGTGCAAGCCCGTTGCCGCTGCTCTTCGATCACTTGTGGGCGGTGCTGAAGTTAGGGTAGGCTTCGTTGCCGTGCTCACCGATATCCAAGCCTTCGGTCTCTTCCTCGGCACTCACCCGAATGCCCATCACCACTTTAAGGATGAACCACAGCACGAGGGAGACGATGAACACGTAGGCGCCAACGCAGAGGATGCCTTTCAACTGCACCATGGTCTGCGCACCGCGGCTCAAGCCCGTCGCCAGCGCCGCCACGTTCGTGGCAACGGTGTTGTCGTAGAAGAGGCCCAAAGCAAGCGTACCGAAGATGCCGTTCACCAAATGGACCGCGAGCGCGCCGACGGGGTCGTCTAGCTTCATCTTATCGAAGAAGACCACCGCCAACACGGCGAGAACGCCAGCGATCAGGCCGATGATTGCACCCGAGCCGATCGTGACGAATGCACAGGGGGCGGTGATCGCCACGAGACCCGCAAGACACCCGTTCAAAATCATCGATAGATCCGGTTTCTTGAGCAGGGTCCAAGCCGTGATCAAAGCGCCGAGCGTGCCAGTGGCAGCGGCGATGTTCGTGTTCACCAGGATGTGAGAGATGGCCGCACCATCCATGGCTGCCATCGTGGATCCCGGATTGAATCCGAACCATCCCAACCAGAGGATCAGTACCCCAAGCGCAGCCGAGGTCATGTTGTGGCCGGGAATCGGATGAACTTTGCCATCCTTGAACTTGCCGAGCCGCGGCCCGAGCACGATGACACCTGCAAGCGCGGCCCAGCCGCCGACCGAGTGGACCACGGTGGAGCCGGCGAAATCGCGAAAGTTGTTCGAACCCAGAAAACCGCCACCCCAGATCCAGTGTCCGGTAACGGGATACACGAGGGCGACGAGCAGGACGCTGAAGATCATGAACGCGCCGAACTTGATTCGCTCAGCGACCGCCCCGGACACAATCGTCGCCGCTGTTCCGGCGAAAACCAGCTGGAAGAAAAACTTCGCCCACAGCGGAGTCGGCGTCCAATTGATCGCACTGTAAACGCCTGCATACTTGGCGGTCGAAAACGGATTCATGGCAGCGTAGGCTTCACCCAGCGCGGGTGAGTTGTCCGCTCCACCGACAAACCAAAGGCCCGACGTGCCGAAATAAGGATTCCCGTCACCAAACATCAGTCCCCAACCGATAACCCAGAACGAAATCGTCGAAATCGCGAAGACGGTGAAGTTCTTGGCGAGGATGTTGACGCAGTTCTTGGACTGACAGAGTCCGGATTCCACCAGGGCGAACCCCGCGTTCATCCAGAACACGAGCATGGCAGCGACCAGTACCCAGACTGTGTCGAGCCCAGTCCGAAGTCCGCTCAAAGCGGCCGGATCGAGCGAAGGCGCAGCCGCAGCCACAGCCGGTGCTGCGTCCTGGGCGTGAGCGGGTATGGCCACGATCGCCGCGAGGGCGGCGAGGCCGATTAATTTTACCAGCCCGGCGCCGGGCTTGCACGATAGTTTCATATACTCTGGCTATGTGTTGGGTTGAACATGGGTCTGGTTCATCATCGCGATAAACCGAGTTGGTTTAGCAGAGCGTATGCCAAGAAGTGCGGGATCACTGCTTCGGCGTTTCGAGGGCCGCGCCGAGGATAAGCGTTCACTTTCGGCACGAGGACTGCATTAAGCCGTCACTCCAATGTTCCTCATGGCAATCGCTGCCGGCGCCTTCGAGGTGCCGCCTCTTCTGATCCTACCGTTCGCGCTTTTGCTCCTGCTGATCGCCACCGCTCCTCTCAGCGGACCGAGGTTCAAGCATTGGTGGGAGCACAACTTCTTGTCTGTGTCGCTGGGCCTCGCCGCCGTCGTCGGCGCGTACTACGTCGCCCGCGTGCCGGGTGGACTCGCTGAGCTCCTCCATACTGCCAGTGAATATTTTTCATTCATCGCGCTGATCGGTTCGCTGTTCGTCGTCGCCGGAGGGATACACCTGAAGGTCAAGGGCGAGGCCGATCCGGTCACGAATGTGGTTTTTCTTTTGGTTGGCGCCGCCCTCGCCAACGTCATTGGCACCACGGGCG
>JBDSPT010000065.1:0-2785 GCA_039930205.1 Opitutus sp.
ATTTCGGGGATGGACAGGGCGGACGCGCCTGCTCGCGCCATCCGTACCCAAAGGTCGTAGTCCATGCTGTAGTAGAGGTCTTCCCGGAGCGCTCCGCCGCAACGATCAAAGACCGAGCGAGAAAAAAACACTTCAGGCTGATGGAAAAAGTGACCCTTGAGCCACTTTCCTTCCAAATCCAGTAGGTCCTCGAGCGGCAGCGAAACAATCCGTCCCAGTGGCAGGCCGCAACGATGGAAGTGAAAGGGCGACACGTCATGATTGCGCATTCGGGCACATCGACCGATCACGAGGTCAGTCCCATGGCGTAAAAACGCGTCAGCAACGGCATATAGACTCCCCGGAGCGAGGCGGTCATCGCTATTCAGCCACGTCAATATCTCGCCGGTCGCGCGCTTGAATCCTTTGTTGAGTCCGTGGGACTGACCCCGATCCCGTTCACTGACCCACCAGCTTAAACCTGAAGCGTAGCGCTCGATGATTTGTTGAGACCCGTCGGTCGAACCGCCATCCACGACTATGTATTCAAGGTTGGGATATTGCTGATCCAGAACGGAACGAAGGGTCTCTTCGAGATACTCCGCCTGATTGTAGCTGACGGTAACGACGGAAATTTTCGGCCAGCGGCTATTCGCTTGCGGCGGCATTGCGGGGAACGCGTCTGCTTGACGCATCCGTGGCCAGTTGCCCAACAGCCCGTGAGCGGTATTCGGGGCCACGGGACCGAGCCATTCGTTGGGTGGACGCTGAATAGCGATCAGTGTATCGGAGATGGTTCGGCGCCGGGCGGTGCTCGGAATCGAGCAAGCAATTGCTCCGGGGCCTCCGATGAACAATTGATGATAAGATTGAAGCCGACCGGCGAGGTGGCTGATTGCTTCGTCGAAATCAACGGTGTGAAACAACACCGCGTCGAATTCGGCGAGCCCACAAAAGTATGTGGTCGCCGCAGAGCGACCTTCGAATTGGCCGAACAAGGTGAAATGAAACCAGCCGCTTGGCAGGTCGCCAGCCTTCACCGCAACGGCAACGTCTGGATTCGCTGCCAGGTAGGCGACTTCGTTGAACAGACTGTCGAGACATCCCAGCCATTCCCAGAGCGTGAGTGTGACGAAATGGAGCGTACCTTGGTATCCTCGACATAACTCGGGCGGGCTTTCGAACACTTCAACTGTGACTCCGGCCGCCGAGAGCTGCAAAATCGAGGGAAGGAGATCGTCGTGATATTTGAGCACAATCACATTGCGCAGCTGCTTCACGTAACCGCCCAACTCTGATCGTTGGGGTTGGTCTAAAAAGTGGCGGCGCGGAGCTAAGGCCAGAGTTTCCATTAAATCGGGTTTCCTAGGTTGAGATTGGACTATGCTCGGGTCTTTTGTTGCCAGTCATTCCCCGGGAATGAATTACCGTTGAGCATCCGTTGGCACGATCGGTCCGCAAGGGGCAATCCGGAGAAGCAGCAGGCTGCTCAATTCGGGGGTTGAGTGATGTCGGCGCAGTCCACCGTTTTCAAGGAATCTGCCGGCGTCGCTCTTGCGCCGGCCTTGGAGCCATCGCTCGCATCAAGTGCCGATTGCAGGGTCTTGATTACGGCCAGCCGCGCAGCTCGATCCGCCTCCACTTGCGCAAGGTACGCGTGGCAACCGGCAAGTGATTCCTCTAGTTCGCGCACGCGAGCTTCCGCAGTATGAGCGGCGAGCCCGGTGGTTTCTAGCTGAGCCTGGAATTGTTCGATCACCCGTAATCGATTGGCGCGATCTTGCTCGACTTCCTCCAAGTAAATCTGAGTTCCCGCAAGGCGTTCCTTCAATAGCTGGGCTTCAGCTCGTGCAGTCTGCAGTTCACGTCCTTGGGTTTCCTGGCTGGATTGCATCGCTCTAATCACATCGAGGCGTGCAGCTCTGTCGCCTTCCACCGTCGCGAGGTAAGTTTTTGTTCCGGACAGTTCTTGGGCCAGCAAACTCGCCTGAGCATCCGCCGCCTGCAGTGCCTGTGCCCTTGCGGCGACATCACGTTGAAGACTCTGGATCAACGTTAGACGGGCCGAACGATCCGCTTCGACCGTTTCGAGATATTTGCGAGTTCCTTCCGCCGACTCAAGAAGGTGGTTGACCTGTGCTTCAGCCAATTGCCTGCGCTGCCCATGAACGTCCAGCTGCGCTTGCATCACCTCGATTGAGAGCAGCCGCTCCGCCCGATCGTTCTCGGCCACTCGAAGCCGCTCAAGGTAGAAGTTCCCGGCTAAAAGTGCCTGAGGATTATTGGTGCGCATTGGCAGCAGAACGCTCTCCGGTGCGTTATCGCAGCCCGTTCGGTCCAGGGCCTTCAGATACGGGTCGTAAATAAACTCCCGTAACCCTGCCGAAACGGTGGCATCGTATTTGTAGAGCCCGGTATCGTAGAGCCCTTCGCCCACGTGTGCGAGAGCATGGAAGTGGAAGAAGATCAGGGGAGTGCCATCGATGGTGGGGCTGTTTCTGACTAAAGATTCCACCGCCCGGCCCTTGACGTTCCAAGGTGCGACATTCGCACCCGGATTTTGAATTGATGTGACACCTTGAAAGGCGGTTTCCCAAGCATCCAAGTATTTCTGGTCCGCGTAGCGATTGCCTTCGTAACGCACGAAACACCATTCTGCGCAGCGCGTCGCCCAGTCGTCGACACAGGCACGGCCCGTAACGTCGTTACGAAATGTCACCCAACCCACGTTGTATTTTCCGTAGCGTTCAAGGTGTACAAGCGTTTCGGGGAAGTGATGTGCGATGATCCCTACAGAGGCGCCTGC
>JBDSPT010000066.1:0-3516 GCA_039930205.1 Opitutus sp.
GCGCGTCGAATGGCGATATCATTTACGGGCTTCCCGCCTTCGCCGCGGATCTGCGCGTCGTCGACATGCCCGTCGGTCGCTCGACCGCTGCTGCGAAGTCATCGGCACCGCAGCCCGTGGTTGATCCAAGTTTCGAACAGGACGAGTGGAAGGATACCTTCGGCGCGCTCGTGCTGGGTTTGCGCGACTACGCGCACAAGAGCGGTTTCAAACGCGCGCTGATCGCCCTTTCCGGCGGCATCGATTCGGCGCTGGTCGCCGTGGTGGCCCAGCAGGCACTCGGCACCGAAAACGTGATCGGCGTTTCCCTTCCGTCCGAGATCTCATCGCAACACTCCCGCGACGACGCCCGCATCCTCGCCCAAAAACTCGGGATCCGTTTCGAAACCATCGCGATCGCGGATGCGGTGAACGCCACTGAAGCGTCGCTTGGGCCCATCTTCGCCGGCCGCCCGCGCGATGTGACGGAGGAGAACATCCAGGCGCGTATCCGCGGCGTCATCATGATGGCTCTCTCGAACAAGTTTGGGGCGCTGCTGCTCACCACGGGCAATAAAAGCGAAATGGCGGTTGGCTACTGCACCCTCTACGGCGACATGGCTGGCGGCCTCGCCGTGATTTCCGACGTTTTCAAAATGCAGGTCTACGGCTTGTCGCGCTGGATCAATCGCGAGAAGGAAATCATCCCATGGAATACGATTGAGAAGCCGCCCTCCGCCGAGCTCCGGCCCGGCCAGGTGGACCAGGACAGCCTGCCACCGTACGAGATCCTCGACGCGATTTTGAAAGGCTACGTTGAAGAAGGATTGTCGCGCCGGGATCTCGTTGCCCGAGGCTTTCAGGAGGCCGTGGTGAATGACATCGTTCGGAAAGTAGACCTCAACGAGTACAAGCGGAAGCAGGCGGCGCCCGGATTGAAAATCACGCCTCTCGCGTTTGGTGTGGGCCGCCGAATTCCCATTGTGCAGAAGTACGTCAACTGACCGTGCCGCTCAAGCTGCTCGGAGTTTCTCTGATCGTCGCCGGTTTCCTGTTACGCCACGGCGTCCTGAAAGCCCGTCGACTCGGTTATGTGGGTTCATCGCGCCGCCGCATCCACCGCGAAGCCGACCGTTGGCGCTTCAACGTCGCGCTCGGATCGCAGGCGATCGGCGCGCTCATTTGTTTCGCCGGAGCGTTCATCTGTCTGTCGCATGCGATTCTGCACTAAGAGATCGTGGGTTGCGTTGATAGAGCGCGCGATTGATCGCGATGACTGGCCCCGTGAAACTCGCCATGACAAGATGAGTACACCGCCTTTCCACCAAACCGCTCAGCGTTCGCTCGCTCTTCAGCAAGTCGGTTCCAGAGCCTTTTAAACAAAACTGTAGCCGAGTTCCTGTCATTGCGAGAAGCGCAGCGACGAAGCCATCCAGCTGGATCGCCACGGCGCGCTTCGCGCACCTCGCGATGACAATGAGGCGGCGTCCGGCTACCGTTTAAGTTAAACTGCTCTATTGACTCACTCGCCTTCACCGCTCCCAAAACAATTCTCGCATCCTCCGAAAACCACCTAAAGTCCAATAGCCTCGTTCGCGCTCATCGTTCCCTGCCCTCCTCCATGTCATCGCCCGTCTCTGATCAACTTTTTGCCCGCGCCAAGCAGCTTATTCCCGGTGGCGTGAACTCGCCGGTGCGCGCGTTTCGTTCGGTGGGCGGTACGCCGTTTTTCACCAAGGCGGCGCGTGGCGCCACGCTTATCACCGCCGACGACCGCGAATTGATCGATTTCGTGTGCACCTGGGGGCCCGCGATCCACGGACACAATCACCCTCGGATCAAAGCCGCGATCACGACGGCGCTCGAACAGGGCACATCGTTCGGCACGCCCAATCCTTACGAGATCGAAATGGCAGAACTCATCGTTCGGTTCGTCCCGTCGATTCAGAAAGTTCGGATGTGCAACAGCGGCACTGAGGCGACGATGTCGGCCATCCGTCTCGCGCGTGGTTTCACGAAGCGCGACAAGATCATCAAGTTTGCCGGCTGCTATCACGGCCATTCCGACTCTCTTCTGATTAAGGCCGGTTCCGGCGCTCTCACCCACGGAAATCCCGACAGTGCCGGGGTGCCCGCTTCATTCGCCCGCGAAACGGTTGTCCTCCCCTACAACGATCGCGAGGCGCTCTCAGCTGGCTTTGCCGCCAATCCCGAACAGATCGCCGCCGTCATACTTGAGCCGTATTGCGGCAATGTCGGTTTCATCATGCCCGACGCGGGCTACCTCCAGTACGTCCGCGATCTCTGCACCCGTGAAGGCACGGTCCTGATCTTCGATGAAGTGATGACGGGCTTCCGCTTACATAAGGCAGGAGTGCAAGGTTTGCTCACCGAGGAAACCGGCGCACCGTTCACGCCCGACCTCACTTGCCTGGGTAAAATCATCGGCGGCGGCCTCCCGGTCGGCGCGTTCGGCGGTCGCGCCGAAATCATGGATCAGCTCGCGCCCGAAGGTCCCGTTTATCAAGCGGGTACCTTGAGCGGCAACCCACTCGCCCTCGCGGCCGGCATCGCTTCGCTGACGCTGCTGGAAGAGCTCAATCCCTACGTGCGTCTCGACGAGCTGGGTCGGCAATTAGTGCAGGCAGTTCTTGCCGCCGCTCGCGCCAAAGGTCTGCCGGTGCAGGCACCGCAGCGCGGATCGATGTTTAGCTTCTTCTTCACCGATCTGCCGGTCCGCGATTACGCGACTGCGTTGAAAGGTGACGCTAAGTTGTTCTCCCGCTTCTTCCGCACATGCCTGGACCACGGCGTTTATCTCGCGCCGAGCGCCTACGAAGCGGGCTTCCTCAGCACCGCACACGCGGGCCCCGCAATTGACCGGGCATGCGAAGTGCTTGCTTTGGCCATTCGCGAACTCTGAAGTCTCGCCTCTCCCGCAACCTCCCCTCATTTAAGCCGTCAATCGCACGATGGGTCGCCTTTTCCTCACGGTCGTTTCGCTCCTGGTTCTGGTCAGCCGCAGTATCGGCGCCCAGCCCGTCACGCGGGAAATTTTCCCTCTCGATCAACTGCAGGCGGGACAACGCGGCGAAGTGTGGACCGTTTTCCGGGGCACTGAACCCGAACCGTTCGCCGTGGAAGTCACCGGCGTCGTCCGGAACGCTCTTGGGCCTGGGAAGTCTTTGATTCTCTGTCAGCTGACGGATCCGCGCGTTCAACTCATGGGCGCGGTCGCCGGCATGAGTGGCAGTCCGCTCTACATCGACGGCAAACTTGCCGGGGCGCTCAGCTACCAGATTCAACGCTTCGAAACGGTTCGCTTCGCCGGCTTCACGCCCGCCGCTGATCTCGTGGAAGTACAAACCAAAATGGCCGCGGCTGCCGCGCGTTCCGCACCTCCGATCGCAACATTGGACGGAGAATTCCGTCCGCTGCGCCCCGTGTTTACTTTGAGTGGACTGAGTCCGGCCGTCGCCGATCTTTTTGCTCCGCGTTTCGCTGCGCTCGGTCTCAGTGCGTCGGCGCTTGGTGGCA
>JBDSPT010000067.1:0-3359 GCA_039930205.1 Opitutus sp.
TTTGACCATGCTCGGGCGTAGCTACACGCAGCGTCACTACGAGGGGGCCCACATCGACATGACGCCGATGGTGGACTGTGTGCTTGTACTGTTGATTTTCCTCATGGTCAGTAGTGCGTTCGTCAACGATCCCGGCATCGAAGTCGATAAGCCCGACGTCGGCGGCACTGAAATCATCGGCGAACAAAACGCCCTGCTCATCGCGATCGCGGCGGACAACCGCATTTTCTTCGACGGACAAGAAGTTCGGGTCGAGCAAATAGCCTCATTGGTGAAATCCGCTGCGATCGGTCGCGATCCGTCGTTGATCATCCGCGCGGATCGGGCAGCCAATCATGGTACGTTCGCGGCCGTTTATTCCGAGGCAAAGCGAGGCGGAATTGCGCACGTTACCTTTGCGACCGCCCAAGCAGAAACGCCCTGAGCCGCCACTTCGATGCACGCCGCATCCACTCCACTTGTTCCTCTTCGCACGGCATCGGATTTGCCGCGGCAGATCCTGAGTCTTGGCATCGGCCTTGGAGCGAGCTGGCTGATTTTCTTCGCGCTCAACCAGGTACAATACCGAGCCGACATCGAAGTCCCGGCGATGATCGATGATCTTCGCACGATCGACCTGCCGATGGATCCGCCACCGCCGCCCGTCCGGCCGCACGAGCAGCCAACCGTCACCACCAGCAATCTCATCATTCTCGCGCCGGCCCGCAGCGACAGCGTCGTGAAACTTCCGGCGGTTCCGATCCTGCCGGAGACGACGCCGCCCATCGTGGGTGTACCCAAGATCGATTTTTCGCCGAAAATCTTCAAGCCCACGGACATCAATTCCGAATTTGAAAATCGGCACGTGTTCGAAGGACGAGAAGTCGATCAGCGCTGCGTCGCCCTGCTAAAAACGCGACCCGAAGTTTCCAAGATGATGCTCCGCGCGGCCAAGCGCCTGCGTGTTGTTTTCATCTGCATCGTGGATCGCGACGGCACGATTGAGGGTATTCGATTAACGGAGTCGTCGGGCAGTCGCGACCTCGACACCGCCGCTTCTGAAGCGCTCAAGGACTGGCGATTCAGCCCGGCGCTACGCCGCGGGCACACCGTCCGTCAGTGGGTTCAGCAGACCTTTGTATTCAAACTCGAGACGGGCTCTCCATTGGAGGCTCACTAATCATGAAACGGCCGCTTATCATTCTTTTAGCTCTTGGGCTGACCGCAGCCGTGGTGCCCCTTGTCGCGTTTGGACGCGCACCACCGAAGCTCGACCCGAAGCGCATCATCAACGAATCCTACAGTTTCAAACGGAATGCGGAGCCGGAGATGACTGAGGAGGAATACGCGATCTACGAGAAGATCGTCGAGATGATCTCCGTGCAGCCCGAGATCGCGCTCAAACTGCTGCAAACCATCATCTCGGGCGAGAAGCAGAGCCCGGCTTTCGAATTTGTTCTCGGCAACGTTTACTACAGCAACAGTCGCGCTGATCTCGCGGAGCAACACTACAAGAAGGCGATCGCGGCGTATCCAACTTTCACCCGCGCCTGGTCGAACCTCGGCGCGTTGCTTTACGGATTGGGGCGCTACGAGGAAGCCGGCAAATGCCTCACCAAGACGATCGAAAGCGGAGATCGCGATGCACACACCCTTGGACTGCTGGCGTACTGCCTCGAAAAGACGGGCCACAAAGTAGCGGCGGAGATGAATTACATCCAGGCGATGGGACTGGAGCCGGGTAACACGGACTATCTCGAAGGACTCGTCGGACTTTACTACGACGGAAACCAGTTTGAACGCGCCGAGCCTCTGCTGGAGCAGCTCGTGCGGCTGAAGCCCGAAGACCGCCATAACTGGATGCTTTATGCCAATGTGCTGACGAGCCAGGGTCGACCACGAGAAGCCATGGCCCTCCTGGAAGCAGCTCGCAGCCTCGAACTCCTTGAAACCGACGGATTCCTGGTGTTGGGCGAACTTTACCAGAAGGGATCTTTTTACCGTGAGGCGACCGAGACGTTTTTGCAGCTTCGCCAGAAATCAGTGAAACTCAGCACGGAGTGCCTGCTGGCTTGCGCCGAATCGCTCACGTCGGACGGTAGACTCTCTGCTGCTGAAGAATCGCTGGCCGCGATCGATATCGCCGTTTCACCGGAAAATCGGGTCCGCTTACACCTCGCGCGGGCCGAACTCTTTTCCGCCCGTCATAGCGACCGGGCAGAGAAGGAGCAGCTCGATGCCGCGTTGCTGCTCGAGCCGCTCAACGGCAAGGTCCTCCTCGCGCTCGGACGGTATCAGAAACAGCATGACGAAATGGCGCGGGCCGACCTGGCGTTGGAAGCCGCCGCCATTCAATCGGAGTATGCTTATCGCGCCTGCATCGAATTGGCCGACATCGCGCTCAAGACCCGCCGGTACGCGCGCGGACTCGACTACCTCGAACGCGCCATGACATTGGAGAAAACGGTACCGTTGCAACAGTACATCGCGAAGGTTAAGTTGATTATGGCCGAAAATGAAATCGTTCCGAACGCCAGGCCCAACTAGAAATCCGCTGCGGGTGGCACAGGCTGCCGCACTTTTGACAGGTTGCCTCTTCAACGGAGCAAGCTTCGCGCAAGAAGACGCCGCGACCCCGGCGCCGAAGGATCACGTGCTGTTCGTCGGGACCGATCTCGCGGTCAAGGAGGGCAACGAGTCGTACCCCGTCGTCGGCGCGAAGAAGGATTCTCTCCAGATCGAGAAAGGCCGTGGTTTCTCCTCCGTGCGGCTGGGACAAGGCGCCAACATCAAGGTCAGCCGCGGCGTAAAGCTAAGCAGCCTCTCCGCCACGATCTCCGACATTCAAACGGAGAGCGTCGACCGCGCATCGGCCCGCGCGCAGCTTGCGGCCATGCATACCTCAATGGCGCTCATAGGCGAAGCGCTCGACCAGGATGATAGACGGCACGGAGTCGTGACGTATTTGAGTGCGGTTGCCATTAATCCGTACGCCGCCACGGGCGCTGGAGTTTCCCGCGCGAATCTCGATGAGATCCAAGCCAGTGCCTCCGCTTCCTATATCGGCGCGCTGCCAGAGATCGAGCGGTCCACCTCGTCGGTGAGCACTTTTCTGGCCCAGAAGCTCCAAACTGCCCCCGTCAACGATGAAGTCACCTTGGACGCGAGCGAACTTCCAGGCCTTAGGTTGCCCAGCGGCTCCGACGTCATCGGTTCCGCTTTCGACAGTTTATCCCCCGCCAGCTCTTCATTGAACGCCAACGTCCCTAGTGGCACCGGTGGCACAGCCGAAGTGGAACTTACCTTCAACGTTTCCTCGCCGGTGCCGCTCGATCGCGCGTACATCGTGGTCGTCGCGAACTACGCCTCATCGAGCAAGC
>JBDSPT010000068.1:0-3879 GCA_039930205.1 Opitutus sp.
GTTGAAACGCGTCGCCAATCGCGCGAGATCTCGGGTCGACAGAACCATCCCTGCAATCACGCACAGGAAATACGGCCAGAGATTGACGCTACGATTCAGGTGCACGAACCGCACGTGATAAATCGCCTGGGCGTACGCCCAAAAAAATGCGCCGATGAAAACGGTCATCGCCACTGCGTGAAGATTAGCCAGGCCGCGCGCCCGGGTCGTGATCATGTCACTCCGTGATGCCGGCAGACGCCACGTCACGCAAGCCGAGTCATCGGAGATGCAGGATGTGCGATGCGCGATCACGATGAGAGACGCGGATGCGCCCGAGGGTCTAGGTATCGTTCCCTTGGCGCTATTCGCGATCCGCGACCCGGTCCCCCGGCTTGTCATTCTCAGACCCGGGAAACGAGAAGGAGAATGAGAACGACGACCCACCGCCCTACCTCGTATCCGCCGATCGATTTCTACTCTGCCTCCTCTCTCCCCCTGCGCCCTCTGTGTTTAAATTCCAAACCCATCATCTCCCACGCCCCGTGAAATAAGCCCTGACGTCCTCCAATGATCGCGTGTTGAGCACCTGGGCCTTCGTCAACCATCCCTTGCGAGCCGCACTCACGCCCGCGCGCACATGCATCAAGCCAGCCGTGTCGTGCGCATCCGGATTAATCGCACACAACAATCCTCTCTCCGCCGCGCGCCGCCAATGTCGCCAATCCAGCTCCAATCGCCAGGGGCTCGCATTCAATTCGACAATCATCCCCCGGGCGATCGCCGCATCGATGATCTTCGCGACGTCCACACGGTAGCCTTCCCGTCGCAATAGCAGCCGGCCGGTCAAGTGCCCCAGCATTGTCGCATGCGGATGCTCGATGGCTCGAATGATTCTCGCGGTCATCGCTGCTTCATCCTGCGTGAACGCCGCATGAACGGACACCACGACATAGTCGAGTTTCGCCAGCACGCTCTCGTCGAAATCCAATCGTCCGTCGGGCAGAATATCGCACTCGGTCCCTGTCAGGATCCGGGTCCTGAATCGCCGGCTCGCATTTAACGCCGCGATCTCATCGATCTGCCGCAACAGTCTCTCCTCCGTCAATCCATTCGCCTGAACGCTCGATTTCGAATGGTCGGCGATGCCGAGGTACTCCCAACCGAGATCGTTCGCGGCCGCCGCCATCTCGAGCAGCGTGCTGCGACCGTCGGACGCCGTCGTGTGACAATGAAACGTCCCGCGCAAATCGCCCGGCTCGATGAGTTGAGGCAGCGTGTCGCTCTCCGCCGCTTCGATCTCGCCGAGCCCTTCGCGCAGTTCCGGCGGGATGAACTTCAACCCCAACGCCGCGAACAACTCCTCCTCTTTCGTAGCCGCGGTTCGCAGTGCTCGATTCTCCGCCTTGCTCTTCACGGTGCCTTCACCTTCCGAAGGCAACAATCCCCATTCGCTCAGACTCAACCCACGCGCCAGCGCTCGCTGGCGCATCTGCACATTGTGATCCTTCGAACCGGTAAAGTGATGGAGTGCGAATATGAACTGGTCCTCAGGGACGATCCGGAGGTCCGCCTGGAGCCCACTCGCGAACCGTACGCTCGCTTTCGTCTCTCCCTGCGCAGTCACTTCCTGCACTCCTGGCATCGCCACGAACCACGCGACCACGGGTGCGACTTCAATCGCCGCGACGATGAAATCGAGATCGCCCACGGTCTCCATCCCGCGACGCAAGCTCCCCGCTGCCTCCGCTCGTTGCACCTGCGGCAATCCTCGCAGCCCCGCGACGATCAGCTGTGCGACCGCGAACGCTTCCCACCATAAATGTCGTCGCCCGTAAGCTTCGCGGTTCTTGATTCCAGCTAAAATCTTTTCCTGCGTTTTCGCGCCGAAACCGGCAAGTTCCGCCACTCGCCCCTCAAGGCAAGCCGCCGTCAAGGTCGCGATGCTGTTCACGCCAAGTTGGTCGAAGAGCAATTTGATTTTCTTCGGCCCAAGGCTCGGAATATCTAGCAACTCCACCAGGCCCGGCTCGACCGACGCTTTGAGCTTTTCCAAAAACTCCAGCTTACCGGTCTGATGCAGCTCCGTCACTTTCTTCGCCAACGCGTCGCCGATACCCTTTACGGTGAGGAGCTCGTTCGTCGCAATCAATCGCGACAACTCCGCTTCCTCCAGCGATTCCAGCACGCGCGCTCCCGCCTGATACGCTCGCACTTTGAAGGGGTTCTCGCCCTTCAATTCCAACAACAGACCAATCTCGGTCAGCACATCGGCGATTTCGTTTTTCGTCATGAGAGGTGAAACGCTGGCGCGCTCCACAGAGGTTCGTAAGCTTTTTTTTCATCCGCTTCGGAACTTCTGCACTCGGCGGCCTTCACGCGTCGCAAGGTGCGGCGGCTCGTCGCAATCTTGGCTTGGCGTCGAACGACTCGGCGGCGAACGTGATCGGATGCCGTTCAACTATACACGGACCGTACGCTTCGCCGACACCGACGCAGCTGGCGTCGTGTTCTTCGCCAACTACCTCGCATTTTGCCACGAGGCATACGAAGAGTCGCTGGCCGCCGCGGGCATTGAACTGCAGACGTTCTTCAAAAACACGGGCGTCGTTGTCCCGATCTCAAAGAGCGAAGCGGCGTATCTTCGCCCGCTTTTTCCGGGCGACAAACTCCGGATCAGCGCGAAGCCAGAACGGCTGTCGGAGAATTCATTTTCGATTCAGTATGAAATCCACCGCGTCACCACGGTGGAAAAACTCGCCGCCCGCCTCCGCACCGAGCATGTCGCAACGTCGCTCGAGAAAAAAGAGCGCGTCTCGCTACCTCCCGCTCTTTCCGCCTGGGTCGACGCCGGCTGATTCGCATTTTGGTTCGGTCACCGGCTTGGCTCGCGCTCGTACAGGTTCTCGTGATCGGACGATCCTGGTTTGAATACGGAGTGCCCCGAGTCGGGAATTCAACCGATCAAGCGATGCGTCTTCGTGGTCTCCGTAACCTCCGTGTTCAAATCCAACTCAAGGCGAACGACGAGAATCAAGAAATCGAAATCGACTCATCCGCGGCCACGCGCCGTCGCAACTCCCCGCGATTGAGTTTCCCCTGCGCGTTTCTCGGCCAGTCGACCATCGCCACGTAGCGCTTCGGCCGCTTGTAAGCCGCCAGACTGTTCTCCAGCCCGCGCTCGACGATCGTCCAGTTCGGCTCGGTCGTTGCACCTTTCGGGAAGCACGCGATCACGGCCTCTCCCCATTCGACGTCGGGGAGGCCGATGACCGCGACATCGACAAACTGTCCCGTCGCCTGCAACGCCGCTTCCACCTCGATCGGCTGCACTTTCTTCCCGCCCGTGATGATGACTGCATCCTTGCGACCAAAGATTTGCAGCCGGCCGCTTTCATCAAGCCGGCCGAGATCTTCCGTCTCAAACCGCCGGCTCTCCCGGTTCTCCGGGTAGTATCCACGAAACACCGACTCACCGTCAATCGCGACGACTCCGTCTGAATCAACCGCGATCCGAGCGTGCGGCAGTGGCGTCGCGAGCAGCCGTTCGCCGCCTAGGAATTCACCCGCTGAAACCGCGGCCACCATGGCAGCCGTTTCCGTCATCCCGTACGTCAGCGAAATCGGCAGACCCGAGTCAGCAGCCACCCGCGTCAACTCAGGCCACGTTGGTCCTCCGCCGACGAAGATCACATGAAAGCCACGCAACCAATCCGTTGCTCCTGGTGAAGCGAGCAGTCTCTGCAGCTGGGTCGGGACCAACGAAATGACCCAGCGACCGTCGCGCACGTCCAGCGACGGACGCTCGCCCGCTTCCAGTCGACGCCAATCACAAGCGACATGTTTACCGCCGGTGGCCGCACACCGAACTCGCGCCATCAATCCGCTCACGTGATAACC
>JBDSPT010000069.1:0-4813 GCA_039930205.1 Opitutus sp.
GCAGCGCCGGATCAATCGTCGCAACTTTTTCACGGATGAGATTGATGACCTCCGGCGTTGACCGCTCGGAGCGGACGAA
This sequence comes from Opitutus sp., assembly GCA_039930205.1. GTDB lineage: Bacteria > Verrucomicrobiota > Verrucomicrobiia > Opitutales > Opitutaceae > Opitutus. The sequence continues at coordinate 80 of JBDSPT010000069.1, forward strand.
GACGGTAAGTTCGCCGAAGGGCGTTTGGGCGATCGGATGATACAGAAACGGATTGCCGCTTTTATCCTCGACGCCGTTGTGCCGGACGTTCGCGACGACGCCGATGATCTCGGGCCAGTCCTCGGGTTTGGCGGGTGGTCCGCCGAAGGTCAGATGCTGACCCACCGCGCTGCCGTTCGCGAAATACCGTTTCGCAAATTCCTCATCAACCACGAAGACGGCATGACTCTTTTTGACGTCCGCATCGTTGAACCAGCGACCTTCGCGCAGCGTGATGCGCAAGGTATCGAGGTACGTCGGGGAGGCGCCGAGATGATAAGCTCCGGGCTGCGCTGCGCCGGGTGGGAGAGTGTAATCGCGAAGCTGAAACGCGTTGATCGGAAGTCCGGTTTCGAACGGCGTCGCCGTGGCGACGGCCGCCGTGGCCCCAGGGATCTCGGCGAGAGCCGTCAGCAGACGCTGCTGGAACTGGAGGGCGCCGTCGTCCTTGCGATACTTCGCGGGCAGCGCGACGCGGGCGGCGACGACCTGACGCGGATCGAAGCCGGGGTTGACCGCCACGGCCTTCGCGAAGCCGTGAATCAGGAGACCCGCGCCCACGAGCAGGATGAGGGCGAAAGCGACTTGGATCACGACCAAGGCGCTGCTCATCGTGCGCACACCGCGGCCGGTGGACGCGCTGCGGCTCCGACTTTGAATCGCGCCAAGCAGATTGCCGCCAAGCACGTGGACAACCGGCAGTAAGCCAATCGCGACCGACATGACCACGGCAACGAGCGCGGTGTAGCCAAGCACGCGACCGTCGATCGCAAACGGTAGTGTCGTCGGCATCAGTTGAGCGATAAACCGGTTGCTTGCGCTCAAGGCTGCCCAAGCGAAGCCAAGACCCAGCAGCGCGCCGAGCCACGTGAGCAGCGTGCTTTCGATGAGCAGTTGGCGGGCGATGACGGAACGACCCGCGCCCAACGCGGCGCGAATCGCCAGTTCGCCCTGACGCGCATTCGATCGCGCGAGAAGAAGATTCGCGACATTCAGGCAGCCGATGAGCAGCACGAACACCACGCCGCCCTGGAGCAGGAAGAGCGAGGTCTTGACTGGTTCCACTCGCTGGCTCTGCACCGTATTGACTCCGATGATATGGCCGCTGCGATCGAGGAATTCCTTCACCGGCGGAGGAGCCGCGTCGTAGTATTGCTGTTCGAGTGCCGTGACCTGCGTCAGTGCGGCGGCGAGCGTCGCCGTCGGTTTCAGCCGGCCATACAGGTTGGGTGAGACACCATAGCGGGAAAACTGAGCGACCTTATCGGGCGGCCAGGACATGGGTCGGACAAATCTCGCACGCGCATCGAACGCTTCCAAATCGTGAGGCGCTACACCGATGATTTCAAAACTCTCGCCGTCGAGCCGTAGGCTGCGGCCGATGACACCGGGGTCACTCGCGTATTGAGTTCTCCAGAACGAGTCGGTGAGGACGACCACTTTGCTGGCAGCGGGGATATGATTGTCCGCCGAGAAAAAGCGACCAAGGACGGGTTGCACACCGAGGACGTCGAAGATTTCCGCGGTGGCGATCACGCCTTTCGTTCTGGTGGGCTGGCCTTCCTCGCCGAACGTGAACTCAGCAGATTGCCACAAGCCGAGCTGAGCGAACGCGTCGGCGTGGGCTTTGAAGTCGAGGTACTGGGCAACGTTACTCGGCGCTTTGTTGAGTCCGACTTTGGCGAACGAATTGTACACCTCGACGATGCGCGCCGGCTCCTGATAGGGCAGCGGCTTAATCACCAGCGCGTACAGCATCGAGAATATTGCGGTGTTTGCGCCAATGCACAGCGCGAGCGTCACGAGTGCGGTGACAGCAAAGCCTTTGTTTTTGACCAGCATTCGCACTGCGAAACGCAAATCAGCCGACAGCCCGGACAACGAGCGCGCGAACCACGGCGCCCGGTTTTCCGGCGGGGAGCCCGCCGGCGACGATTCAGTTTTCATGAGGGGGAAGGGGGGACTTCGGGACCGGCCAGAGACGAGCAGACGATTAAGGAAAAGACACTACGTATCGTGATGAACGGCTCTTGCGCAGCATGTTCGGCGAAGATCCTGCATCGGGTCGGCCGCAACCCCGCCGCCAGCAATCAATCCGGTTTGTCACGTAATACGTGACAAAGCCCGGTCGGGTTTTGCTACAATGGTGAGCAGATTTCGCACGCCGTCATTGCTCTCCCGATCACAGCCCGAGTCGGACCTGGTTCACGATCGCCCTGCGCGTGCGTGAGCAAACCTGACCGCGCAGCGCCGCGTCCGCCCGGATCGCGCATCCAGGATCCACGTTCACTGGCGCTGCTGGTCGATCCGTGGTTTGTCACGTATTACGTGACAAACCGGTTCGGCGAGCTTCCGGGAGCCGGACGGATTGTTGTCAGGGGTGCGCGTGGATTTTGCGGTTTGAAGCAGACCTGTGCGGGCGCAATTGATGGCGGCGGCGTGAGTGTTGGCGTCGAGCCATTCTGCCGCTGATCTACCTGCTGGTAGCCCGAAGTTCGACCGCAGTTCTTCACAGTCGCGCGGCTCATCAGGGACGAATCGCCGAACCTTGCGAACCAAGCACTCGAATACTCGTGGACTGAACAAACAACTCGCTTTCAAAATATTTTCGGTTCACACGATCGGCCCATCCCTTGGATCGTGAGCACCCCACACTCATCCTCTGAATCGATTCCTGATCGTTCCCCTGGCCGCTGGTTTGCGGAGGACGTCTATGCGCACGATTCGTCGTTGAAGGCGTATCTGCGGCAGTCGTTTCCCGCGGTCCGCGATATAGATGACGTTGTTCAAGACTCCTACGTCAGGATTTGGAAGGCGCGGGCCATTCAGCCGATCAAATCGGCGAAAGCTTTTCTCTTCACCATTGCGCGGCGAGTCGCGCTCGATGTCGCACGTCACAACCGGCGCTCTCCGATCGATGGAACGTCGGACTTCGAGAAGCTGCCGTTCCAACATCCGGGAAGGGATGCGAGCGACTTGGCTGCCACCGCCCAGGAAGTCGAACTCCTGGCGACGGTGATCGACTCACTTCCAGCGCGCTGTCGCGAAGTTTTCATGTTGCGCCGACTCCAAGGGGTCTCGCAAAAGGAAATTGCGCTTCGACTTGGGATCTCGGAGCAAACTGTTCAAGTTCAGGCGGCGCGTGGCTTGAGGAAGGTGGAAGCGGCCATGACTCGCAAAATGAAGGAGAACCGATGAGCGACCTTCGCGCCAACGATCGAGCGATCGAAGAGGCGGCTTCGGAGTGGGTGGTGCGCCACGCAGCGCCCCTTTCTTCAGCCGAAGAGTCAGAGTTCCAACGATGGTCGAGACTCGACCCGCGACATGCGGCCGCGTTCGAGCGCCTATCGCGGGCATGGAACGCATTTGATCGAATCGGACAACAGGGCGCCATGAGCCAGGTAACCGCTCGAGTGATGCAACGTGCACGTCAACGGCGTCGACGCTGGCAGGCCGCGGTTGTCGCGGGAGCAATCCTGCTCGGTGGGTTGGTTTACACGAACCAACGCCTGTCGATTTCGGCAGTGCCGAGCGCCGAAGCGTTCACCAATCTCGTCCGGAAACTGCCGGATGGATCGATCGTAGAGCTGAATCGAGGCGCAGAAATTGAGGTGCGTTATGACGGCACCTCACGTCGGGTGGTGTTGCTGAAGGGTGAAGCGCACTTCCGCGTCGAGAAAGATCCGCTGCACACGTTTCGCGTGCAGGCTGGCACGGTTGAGGTCGTCGCCGTGGGCACCGCCTTCACGGTCGAACTCGCGCCGCAGGACGTGGAGGTCGTCGTGACCGAAGGACGAGTATCCGTCGATGAACGACGACAGGAAGCGCCGGCTGCTTCACGTGCGCGGGCTGCTCCGCCGACTTTGGTTGAAGCGGGAAATCGGATGCTCATCCCCACTCAAAGCGCGCGGGAGCTTGCAGCCGTCGTGAAGCCCATGACCGATGCAGAGATCGATCAACGGTTGTCGTGGCGCGCGTCACGGCTGGAGTTCGATGGAGTCGAACTCGAACAAGCCGTGATCCTGCTTAACCGGGCCAACCGGGCACAGATTTCATTTGCAGACGCCTTGATCGGAAAATTGCGGGTGAGCGGAACGTTCCGCGCGGACAATCCCGATGGTTTCGTGCGCATCGTCGAGTCGACGTTCGACCTGAAGGGGGAACGGCGCAGTGCGGACGAAATCATCCTGCGCCGGCCGTAACCGCCACCGTGGCGGCTCCCACGGCGGGCAACGGCGAGGAGCATTTTTTTGTCGGCGATATTTAATTGTCGGATGACCGCAGTCGAGGGCTCTCACGCGCAAGCGGTCGGGGCGAAAAATCCTTTCGCGCCGTTCGAAAATAGTCGTAACAGATTTTTCATGCTGAGGCGTCTTGTTAGGCGGATGCACCGCTCTCTGCGGGGCATTCACCAACCCCTGACTATCCTAACACCGACGATACAGCGGTCTGCCGTGACGCTGCGTTGGCTTCCGCTCGCCCTCATGCTTCTCGCCACCCTTGCCCCATCAGGTTACGCCCAACCTGCCGCCGTGTCATCGGCTGAGCAGTCTAATGTCGAGCGACATTTCGCCCTGCCGGCGGATCTCGCCACCCGAACCTTCAAGCTGTTTTCCCAGCAGGCCGAGGTGCAACTGCTTTTTCCCACGGACCTGGTCAAAGATCTGCGCACGCGACCGGTGCATGGCCTCTACA
>JBDSPT010000070.1:0-2713 GCA_039930205.1 Opitutus sp.
TCAACTCTTTCAGTCTGCGAACCCATGCCCGAAGCTCCCGCCATCGAAGTCACCCACCTCGTCAAAACGTACGCGGGCGTGGCGGCGGTCAGCGATATCACGTTCAACGTCACTCGCGGCGAAATCCTGGGCTTTCTCGGGCCGAACGGTGCCGGAAAATCCACGACGATGCGGATCTTGACCGGTTATCAACCAGCGACGTCTGGCTCGGTCCACGTGTGCGGAATCCCCGTCGCATCGAACCCCGGCGAAGTGAAGAAACGCATCGGCTACATGCCGGAAAACAATCCGCTGCCGGAAGACATGCGTGTTTCCGAATACCTGTACTTCCGCGGTCGATTGAAAGAAATTCCACGGCGCAAACTCGGTCCCCGCATCGATGAAGTGCTTGAACTTTGCGACCTGAAGCGCGTCCGCCACAAGATCATCGGCAAACTTTCCAAAGGCTATCGCCAGCGGGTCGGAATCGCCGAGGCCGTTTTGGCTGAGCCGCCCGTCATCATCATGGACGAACCCACAATCGGCCTCGATCCGCACCAAATTCTGATTGTGCGAGATCTGATCGCCAGCCTGCGGGGCCGCATGACCGTCATCATTTCATCGCATATCCTGCCTGAAATCGAGATGACCTGCGATCGCGTGCTCATCATCAACCAGGGCCGGGTCGTCGCGCAGGGTACGCCGGCAGATCTGCGTCGCGAGATCCTCGGACGATCAACCTACCAGCTGGAAGTCGCGGGCGACACCGAGAAAATCCCGGCATTGCTCACCGCGGTGGAGCCTACCCTCAAGGTGACCGCTGAAACGGCCCCGGATGCCGCCGGGTTCCGCCATCTCACCCTTACGACGGAGCGCGACGACGAGCTGGGAGAATCGCTGCTCAACGCCCTGGCCTCACAAAGTTTCCGTCTGCGCAGCCTGAGCCGCGCACACTCGACGCTGGAGGACGTTTTCCTCGCGGCGACGCGACGCAGTTGGGATGTCCGGTCGGAAGACCTGAGGAAGTCATGACCCCAATGCACGGATACACCTTTGATCCAACGCCGGTGATCTGGCTGAACGTTCCTCAATGAAGCACTTCCTCACTCTGCTGAGCCACGAAGTCCGCATGCTGCTCGTCAATCCGAGCACCTACATCGCCGGCGTTCTGTTCCTCGGCATCATGGGCTTCGTTTTCACCGGCATCCTCGAGACCTACAGCAAGGCTCCCCAGGAACTCTCTCCCGCTCACGTCTTCTTCGAACTGTTCTGGTTGCCTGTGCTCTTCATGGTGCCGCTTCTCACCATGAAGTGTCTGGCAGAGGAACGCCGTCTCGGCACGATCGAGACCCTGCTCACGACGCCGGTGACGACGACGGAAGTGGTGCTCGGAAAATATGGTGCGGCCTATCTGCTCTACATGTCATTGTGGGCTTCCACCGGGGGGTTCTTCTACATCCTCAAGCGTTTCTCCGGCGAAACCCGGTTCATCGATTCAGGTCCGCTGCTCGGCGGTTATCTGTTCGTCGCGATCTCGGGACTGTTCTTCATCGCGCTGGGTGTGTTCGCCAGTTCCTTGTCCCGCAATCAAGCGGTGGCCGGGATACTCGCCTTCACCATGCTGTTCGCGCTGATCGCCGGTGGACGGTACCTGAGCGAGGCCACCTGGCTTGGCCGCGAGGTGTTGTATCCAGTAAAAGCAGCCGTCGATTATGCGGACGTCTGGGCCCATTTTGATGATTTCACGCGGGGAGTCGTCGATACCCGGCAACTTCTCTTTTACCTCAGCGGCACCGTGCTCGCGCTGATCTTCAGCATCCTCGGGGTCGAGGCGAAGCTCCTGCACTCGTGATCTCCTGCTCCAATCCGAACTGACCTGATGGCCGTCTTCGACAGTTTCCGCGCCGCCCGTTGGGCTCGAACGCTCAACCTGATTCTGCAGGCCCTGCTGTTTCTCAGTTTGTTCGGCGGTCTGAACTATCTCGCTCGCAACCACGCCTGGCGGTACGACCTGACCCATCAGCGGCGTTACTCGCTCTCCGCTGAAACGCTCTCCTACCTCCACAACTTGCCGCGTCCCGTTCGCGTCGTGGTCACGCTCACGGAAGATCCGGACAACACGGAGATCGCGCAGGTTTACCGCGACATGAAAGGGCTGCTGCGCGAATATGCGTACGCCACAGAAAACGACGAGAACCGTCGGATCACCGTCGACTATCTTGACGTCTATCAACGGCGGCGCGAAGCCGACCAACTGGGGATCGAGGAAGCGAACCAGATTGTTCTCATTTGTGGCGATCGCCGCCGCGTCGTGATGCTCGGCGAGATCTACAAGGTCGAAAACGGCGTCAAGAAAGTCGCATTCCAAGGTGAGCAGGCGATCACGTCAGCGATCCTTGACGTTTCGAATCCGGAAAAGAAGAAAATCTATTTCCTCTCCGGCCACGGCGAACTGAGTCCCGACGATGTCGATCCGATCCGCGGACTCTCCGCCCTGAGAGACGCGCTCAAGCAACGGAACTTCGAAGTCGAGACCGTCAACCTCGCGACGGCGCGGAAAGTTCCCAAGGATGCCGCCCTCCTTGTCGCCGTGGGACCCCAAGGCAGATTCCAGCCCTTCGAGCAGGAACTTCTCCGTCAATACCTCGCGGCCAACGCCGGCCGCCTCATCCTGCTCCTCGCCCCCGGCAAGCCACACGGGTTGGGTGAGCTGATGTTGGATTGGGGCATCGTC
>JBDSPT010000071.1:0-6438 GCA_039930205.1 Opitutus sp.
AGGCAGCGGCGTTCGGCTCACCTGGAAAAAAAATCACGGGCAGCTCGAAATCATCGTGGAGGACGATGGTCACGGAATTGCCAATACGAGCAACTTGTTCGTGCCGTTCTTCACCACCAAGCCGGAAGGGTCCGGCATCGGACTGGTCCTCTGTCGGCAAATTGCGGAAAATCATGGCGGCGCATTGAGCCTCGAGAACCGACGAGACTCGAGCGGATGCATCGCGCGTTTGCGCCTCCCGATTTCCGTGTGACCGTTCGGCTGCCGCAGCATGCCCGATCACCCGACCCGGCCGGTCCGAACGGAGGCAGCGCGTCCGCGCGCGCTCAGGATCCTACGCAGCCCGCACTCCCTTTGATCGAAGCCCCATTGGATTAAAGCCCTGTCGCCTACAGCTCGGTAGCTTAGCTTGCGCTGCTGATGAACTCCCGCTGCTTGTCATTGCGAGCCGGGTTGCCGGCGTGGCAATCCAGCTGAAATTTCGGTGGGATGGATGGCCGCGTCGCTGCTCTCCTCGCCATGACACGATGAGTTCATGCTTCATCCACCCAACGCACTTTTGGCCCGGGTCTCAGTGTAGCAGCGCGCTGGCGCGCGTATTGGTCGCGAAAGCGCTCGAGCGCCCTCCTCGAGCGGCATCCCACTTTCGGGACGAAATCGTCCCGTGTTCGATGCTTGGAACACTCTACCGATCGTTCATCAGAAATTCTAAAATTTATCCCTCAATAGCTTAGCGCATCACCGGAAGGCTGGCACACGGCGTGCAATGGGAGAGTTCGAATGGACATCCCGCGCCCCTCGCAAGCCAAGGCCAAGCTGAAGAAACGCATTCTTTTTGGCACCATCGCGGTCGTCGCGCTCGTTGGCATTACGGTGGTTCTGGCCCGCTTGAAGCCGGCCGCTCCAACGGTTGAGCGGAATCTCGTATGGATCGATTCTGTGAAGCGCGGCCAGATGCTTCGTCAGGTTCGCGGGCTCGGTACGCTCGTGCCAGAAGAGATCACTTGGATCGCGGCGCGCACTCAAGGTCGCGTCAGCAAAATCGTCCTTCGCCCGGGTGCGCCGGTGACGCCGGAGAGCGTCATTCTCGTTCTCAGCAATCCGGACGTCGTGCGCGCGTCGACCGATGCCGACTCACAGTTGAAGGCCGCGGAAGCGGAACTCGCGAATCTCAAAGTCACGATCGAGAGCGCCGTTCTCGCGGCGGAGTCGACGGCGGCCAGCGCCAAAGCCGAATTCGAACAGGCTAAACTCCGCGCCGAGGTGAATGAGCAGCTGTTCAAGGATGGCTTGGTGTCGCCGCTGGAAATGCGCCTCGCCAAAGTGACAGCCGAGCAAGCGGCCACGCGCAACACGATCGAGCAAAAGCGCTACGCTTTCAGCAAAGACTCCGTCGCTCCTCAACTGGCCGTCAAGGCAGCCGAGGTCGATCGTCTCCGCGACCAGGCGAAATCGCGACGTGACGATCTCGAAGCTCTCAACGTTCGCGCCGGGATGGATGGCGTTCTGCAAGTGCTGCCGATCGAAGTCGGCGCTCAGGTTCAACCGGGTTCCAATCTCGCACGCGTTGCTGACCCACGCCGCCTCAAAGCGGAGATCCGCGTCGCGGAAACGCAGGCTCGCGATATCCAGATCGGCCAGGTCGCTCAGATCGATACCCGCAATGGCATCGTCGCCGGCCAGGTCCAGCGTATCGATCCGTCGGTGCAAAACGGCACCGTCACCGTCGACGTCACCATTTCCGACGAACTTCCGCGCGGTTCGCGTCCCGATCTCTCGGTCGACGGCACCATCGAGCTCGAGCGCCTCGACAATGTGATCTACGTCGGTCGCCCGGCTTTCGGCCAGGAGCGCAGCACGGTGAAGATTTTCCGTCTCGATCCCGCCGGCACGTACGCCACACGGACTCAGGTCCAGCTCGGTCGCAGCTCGGTCAATACCATCGAAATCGTCGAAGGCCTGCAACCGGGCGACCGCGTGATCCTCTCGGATATGTCGCAGTGGGATTCGAACGATCGCGTGAAGTTGAACTGAGCCGTAACCATGCAATCGAGATTGGAGAATCCTTGCAGCATGGGTCGTGAGACCGAGGACCGGCGCGCCTCACCGCACGTCCACCGTCTCACGAGGGTGGCTCGTTCCGTCCGCCTGTATCCGGCCAAGCGCCACGATCCAAAAAAACTTTCATCCATCCTGTAACCTTTGATCGGTCCCCGGTGTTTCGAGAACACCACCACCCGTCCCGTGATTCCGCTGCTCGTCATTCTCTCTTTGCTCGTCGCGTTAGTCCTGTCGGACTCCAACTGCGCCCAGAGCTAAACGAACCGGACCGCTGCTCACCCTTTTCCCACCACGTCCTCCTCGCTCACTCCTGATCCAACTCGTCTCCTCCACCAGCAACAACTCACTCCCATGCCTGAATCCCTGATCAAACTCGACGGCGTCACCAAAGTATTCCTCACCGACGAAGTAGAAACCCACGCGTTGTCCGGTATTCACATGGACATCCTGAAAGGTGAGTACGTTTCCATCGCCGGTCCGTCCGGTTGTGGCAAATCCACGCTTCTCTCCATTCTCGGTCTGCTCGACTCGCCCAGTGACGGTTCCTACGTGTTGAACGGTCGTCCCGTCCAGGGCCTCTCGCTCCCGGAGCGTGCTCGTATCCGCAATCGTGAGATCGGTTTCATTTTCCAATCGTTCAATCTGATTGGTGACCTGACCGTGTACGAAAACGTGGAGCTGCCGCTGACGTACCGCGGAATGCCCGCGGCCGAACGCAAAGCGGCCGCGATGGAGGCACTCGAGAAAGTAGGCATGGGCCATCGTGCGAAGCATCTCCCGTCACAGCTCTCCGGCGGGCAACAGCAGCGCGTCGCCGTTGCCCGGGCCCTCGCCGGCAAACCCGCCGTGCTCCTCGCGGATGAACCTACGGGTAACCTTGATTCGAAGAACGGCGACGCGGTGATGGCACTCCTGGCCGACCTTCACAAAGCCGGTGCCACGATCGTCATGGTCACCCACGACGTACGCTTCGCGCGCCACGCCGACCGCACCATCCACATCTTCGACGGTCGCGTGGTGCAGGAGCAGGTCGAATCCGATCCGACCCGCGCCTGAACCGGATCAGTGCCGTTGAAGTTCGATGTAGGCAGCTCGCTCGCGAGCGCACGAGCGTCCGCCAGCGGACTGCCTACGAAAGTACCACGCGTTTCAATTTCACGAGCAGGTCTCTGTCCGACGGCATCGTTCCAGCTGGCGGGACGCTGGTGAATCGCTCCGAGCTACTCAATCCAAGCGGCAGTGCGGGTGTGAAAACTCGATGCTGAACTCAACCATCGAAGGACCGTTCCGGCGATCGCTGCCTTGATTCGCCGATCAGGCGAATCGGCTCGTGCTCGAAAAGATCAGCGAGGATGAGCGGTTAAAAACGGATCGATTGGTACTGGTCTGAGGGATCCAGCTGGATTGCCGCGTCGCTGTGCTCCTCGCAATGACAGGGGTGTGGGTAAAAGCGGTGGCGCAATTTCAGCTGCGTCGTTGTGAAACATGTCACGCGGGTCGGAGACCACGCGCTCCCTCCGCACCCTTCGTTGCCATCGCGGGTGAGAGTGAGCGCTGCCTTGATTCGCCGATCAGGCGAATCGGCTCGGGCCCGAAAAGATCAGCGAGCATGAGCGGTAAAAAACGGATCGGTTGGTTTTGATCAGAGGGATTCAGCCGGACTCATCCCATTCGCGGGACAGCAGCGTTCCACTTTCACCACGCATTGCTTCACGCGGACGTCACGCGACAACTTTAAAGTTCTCCATCAACGCTACTAACGCCCACCCCGCATCCTTGGCACGCGCTGTGCAAATTGCCGCTCATCCGCGGGACTTCGCCGTCCCTTGATCACGCACTCTCTTCCCTGTCACTCCAGCTTCACCGACGCCCATGTTCCTCGAGACCCTCCTCCAAGATCTTCGCATCGGTCTTCGCGTGCTGATCAAGGAGAAAAGCTTCTGCACGCTCGCGGTCACCGTGCTCGCTCTCGGTATCTGCGCCGTCACGACGATGTTCAGCGTCGTCAATGGCGTCATGCTGCGCGGGTTCTCGTTTCCCAACGCCGAGCGCCTGGCGAGCGTTCAGTTCATCGATCCGTCGCAGACCAACTTCTTCGGCGTCGCGAATCAAATCTTCGCGCTCGATTACCGCGAGATCGCCGAGCACCAAAAGTCGTTCGAGTACACGACGGCCTACATCAACGGCTCCACCGTCAACGTGTCCTACAAGGGAAATCCCCAGCGCTACACCGGCGCGTACGTGACGGAACACTTCTTGAAAATTCTCGGCGTCCGTCCGGTGCTCGGCCGCGACTTCACGCCCGAGGACAACCTGCCGGGTTCAGAGAAGGTCACGCTCATCGGTCACAATCTCTGGCAGCGCGATTTCGGCGCGACTTCCAACATCGTCGGCACCTCCATCCGGCTCAACGGCAAGCCTGCCACGATCATCGGCGTGATGCCTCCGGGCTTCGCCTTCCCCCTCAACGAGGAGCTGTGGATTCCGCTGTTTAACGAGTTCGTGCCGAAACCGCGCAACGATCAGTCCGCTCAAGGCAACTCTCCCGCGGTCATCGGATTGCTCCGTCCCGAAGTCTCGATCGAACAAGCCAGCCTCGAGATCTCCGCTTTCGCGCAGCGGCTCTCGAAAGAATTTCCCGACACCAACAAGGGCTTCAACGTCGGGTTGGTTGAACCGCTGATCAGGAATTTCACGCCCAAGCCGCTGCGCGGCGTGCTCCTGGCGATGCTGGCCGTGTGCGGCGCCGTCCTCCTCCTCGCGTGCGCCAACGTCATGAACATGCAGTTCGCGCGCGCCACGCTCCGCGCGAAGGAACTCGCGATCCGTTCCTCGCTCGGCGCGACGCGTCGCCGCTTGATCCGGCAGATGCTCACGGAAAGCCTGCTCATCGCCACGATCGGCGCCGCCCTCGGCGTGATGGGCGCCTACTGGTCAACTGACCTGCTGCTGAAAGCCGCCCGGAACCTGCCGAATCCAATTCCGTCATACATCTCGTTCACTATCGACGCCCCCGTGCTGAGTTTCGTCGTCGGCATCACGATGCTCTCCGCGATCTTCTCGGGCATCCTCCCCGCGTGGATGGCGTCACAGGCTCATCCCGTGGACGTACTGAAAGAATCAGGACGCGGCAATACGTCGCGTTCGATCGGCGTCGTCACCCGCGCTCTCGTCGTGCTGCAGATCCTGCTCACGAGCGTGATCCTCATCGCGGCGCTCCTCCAACTGCAGTCGATCATCAAACAGCAAAAACTCGATTACGGTTACGACAACGTTGCGGTCATGACGGCCCGCATGGGTTTGATGGACGGTGACTACCCGACCGGCGATGCGCGTCGGCTCTTCTATGATCGCCTGTTGCGCGAGCTGCGGGCGTCGCCAGAAGTCGAATCAGCCGCGCTCACCAATCGCTTCCGCATGACGTTTTCCGGCATCGGCCGGGTCGAGATCGAAGGTCACGCCTACAAGGACGACAAGGAACGCCCCAACGTAAACTTCGAGAACATCACTGACGGCTACTTCACGACGTTGGGTTTAAAGATCCGCGAGGGTCGTGACTTCACGAGTGACGACATCGACCCCAAGCTCCCCGTGGCGGTCGTGAACGCCGGATTCGCCCGGAAGTATTATCCGGGCGAGAGCGCGATCGGCCGTCGCTTCCGGACGGTCGGAAACAATGGCGTCCTCTTCGGCCCGTGGCGCACGATCGTCGGCGTCTCAGCGGACATCCGCATGCTCGGCCCGATCAATCCGCCGAACGTCGAATCCGTGGGATTCTATGTGCCGTACTTCTCGGCAGCGTTCGGTCCTGTGGCTGCACCCGTCGGCGCACAGTTCGCGACGATCGTCGTAAAACCCCGCGGCGCACCGGCCAGGACGTTTGCCAATAATCTCCGCCGTCAGGTCAACAAAGTGGATCCAAATCTGCCCCTCTACTTTGTGGGGACCGCGCGCGAAAATCAGGAAAGCTTTTTGGGGCAGCAGAGGATCATCGCCACCATGTTCAGCACGTTCGGCGGCGTTGCCATGATTCTCGCCGCCGTCGGGCTCTACGGGGTCATGAGCTTCTCGGTCAATCAACGCACCCAAGAGTTCGGGATTCGCATGGCTTTGGGGGCCGACAGCCTTCGCATCCTGCGCATGGTGGTCCGTCAAGGTTCGCGGCAACTCGCCGCCGGTTTGTTCCTGGGCCTCGGCGTCTCGCTCATGATCGCGCTCGTGTTTGCCGAGGGCATCAAGAACACGCTCTTCCAAATCAGCCCCCACGACCCGCTCACCTACGTAGTGGTGGCGCTCGCCCTGGCCGCGGTTTCGCTGGTGGCCATGTTGGTGCCCGCGCGGCGCGCCACCCGGGTGGATCCCATGATCGCGCTGCGG
>JBDSPT010000072.1:0-5128 GCA_039930205.1 Opitutus sp.
GGTGAAGAATCCCGCACGACTCGTCGACAATTCCAGTTGGACGGCGCCGATCAGCTTCCTCGAATTTCTTCGCGACGTCGGAAAATACTTTTCGGTCAACGCGATGCTGGCCAAGGACAGCGTCCGCTCACGTCTTGAGAGCGATACGGGCATCAGCTACACCGAGTTCAGTTATCAGCTGCTGCAAGCACACGACTTCCTGCATCTCCGGCAGACTGCAAATTGTGAGCTTCAGGTCGGCGCAACGGATCAGTGGGGAAATATCACCGCAGGAACCGATCTCATCCGCAAAAAAATCGGCGCGTCTGCCTGGGGCCTGACCTTTCCGTTGCTCACAAAGTCGGACGGCACCAAATATGGAAAATCGGCAGGTGGAGCGGTCTGGCTTGATCCGCAGCGGACGACCCCGTATCGATTTTATCAATTCTTCATGCAGGCGGAGGACGGCGAAGTGCTCAAGCTGCTCAAGGTACTCACCTTCCTGCCCGAAGCCGAGATTTCAGGGCTCGAATCAGAAATGATGGCAAATCCAGGCGCTCGCGCCGCGCAGAAATCACTGGCGCGAGCCGTGACCACGCTCGTGCATGGTGAGGAGGCCACCGCTGACGCACTCCGGGCAAGTGAGATCATGTTCGGTGGTGGTCTGGAAGGAGTCAGCGCTTCCGTCTTCGAGGACGTCGTGGGCGAAATTCCCACAAAGGATCTGGAGAAGCCGAAGCTCGAAGGCGTGGGTTTGGCCATAACCGAGGTACTCGTCCATGCAGGGCTCGCATCCTCAAAGGGCCAGGCGCGCAAGGATGTTGAAGGCGGCGGAATCTACCTGAACAACGCGCGAGTTGGCGAAGTGGTTCGGATGGTGACGACCGCGGACCTCCTTTTTGAGCGGTATCTCCTGCTACGTAAGGGCAAACGCACGTACGCGGTGGTTCGGGTCTTCTAAAGTAGTGATTTCATCATTACGCCGCCGGTGAAAACTTGTTTCATCGTGAACCCGCGATCGGGCCGCGCGATGCGCGCGCTCCCCGCCGTCCGCTCGTTCGCAGCAAACTCCGGCGCATCCGTGGTTCTGACGGAGCGCTCCCGCCACGCCACCGAGCTCGCACAGCACGCTCTGCAAACCGGAGTTGAACTCGTTGTTGCGGTCGGTGGAGACGGCACGATGAATGAAGTTGCCTCCGCGCTGGTCGCCACTCCAGCGGTGCTGGGACTCGTGCCATGCGGATCAGGCAACGGACTGGGGCGGCACTTGAAAATTCACGGTTCGGTCCGTAACTCGCTCGAGTTGTTGAGAAGCGGAGCACCGCAATCGATCGATTCCGGGCTCGCCGACGGCCATCCTTTCTTCACGGCAGCCGGGATGGGATTCGAAGCCAAAGTGGCATTGGAGTTCAACCATTCCAAGCACCGTGGCTTCCTGCGTTACCTTAGTACCAGCACTCGCGAACTGTTTCGCTACCAGTGCGAAAATTATGCGGTTACCCATCCAGGCGGGTGCACCCATGTCCGCGCCTTCACGCTGGCGATCGCGAACAGCGACCAGTACGGCAACAATGCCATCATTGCCCCGGGCGCACGCGCTGATGACGGTCAGCTTGATCTCTGCGCAATTCCACCGCTCACCGTTCTCAACTCCGCGCCCCTTCTCGCGCGTCTATTCCTCGGCACGATTAATCGCCAGGCAGGTGTCTTTCTCAGCCGGGCGGTGAGCTTTGTCGTCGAACGATCACACAGCGGACCCATTCACACGGACGGTGAAATCCACGAGGCTGGCACTCGAATATCGTTCGAGATCCGTCCTGCGAGCCTGAGGATCATGGCGCCACGGGCGTCCGGATAACGCTTGTTCGCCAGGGCAGTTCAAATGGAGTTGTGGCCGTTGCCCGTGCCCACAGAGCGCGCTGCCTGCGACGCCATTGCGGGAGCACAGCAACGACGCAATCCAGCTGGACCGCTGCGGCCACCACTTCATTTGAACCGCTCAAGTCCTGCGGAAATGACCTTAAATCCATGCAACATAAAAAAGCCGGTGCGGGTCACGCACCGGCAGTTGAACACGGCCGAATCAGGCGGCTGCGAAATATCCTAGTTGGGTCGCGGTGGATTTTGCTGAGGGCAGACCTTCGAGCAGTTCGCCAATTGGATCCCAGCGTCCGTTGACCAACGCATCGCGAGCAGAATCGCGGAACGTAGCCTTCACCGTCTGCCCAGCGAAACGCACTTCCTGTTTCGCCACGTCGATGACAACTTCTGTCGCTGGATTCTCTTCGATCGCTGCCGCAATCTTCGCTATGTCCTCGCGCGACGCCGTTGCGCAGGGAATCCCCAGACCCGTGCTGTTGCCGAAAAAGATCTCAGCGAAATTCTCTGCGATCACCGCACGAATCCCGTACTTTTGAATCGCCTGAGGCGCATGCTCGCGAGACGAACCACAGCCAAAGTTGGATCCGGAGAGCAGAATTGTCGCTCCTTTGAATCGCGGATCATTGAGCGGATGAGGCTTGTCCGTTCCGTCGTCGTTCTTCCGAACGTCATAAAATAGAAACTCGCCCAGACCGTCGAACGTGACGCACTTCATGAAGCGCGCCGGAATGATGCGATCCGTGTCGATGTCGTTGCCGGGAACGTAAACGCCACGACCTGCCATCTGCATGATTTTCTCGAGAGCCATGTTGGGTAATTTGAAGGTTTAGTTGGCGCTGACGGCGAAGACCTCACGTGCATCAGCCACACTGCCCGTGACTGCAGCGGCAGCGACCATTAATGGACTCATGAGGATCGTTCGGCCGGTCGGACTTCCCTGGCGACCCTTGAAGTTTCGGTTCGAGGAACTCGCGCACAGTTGATCGCCGATCAGTTTATCGGGATTCATCGCCAAACACATCGAACAGCCGGCCGCCCGCCATTCGAATCCAGCATCGCGAAAGATTTTATCGAGCCCAAGTGATTCGCACAGCACGCCGACGCCTTGGGAGCCGGGAACTGCAATTGCTTTCACGCCCGGCGCCACGCGACGACCCTTGAGAAACTTTGCGACCTCTTGGAAATCGCTGAGTCGTCCGTTCGTGCAAGAGCCGAGGAATGCGACATCGATCTTGGTGCCTTTGATCGGCGCACCCGCTTTGAGCTTCATATACGCGAGGGCTTCGATGATGCCGGCCTTTTCATCAACGGACGTCGTCGTAGCAGGATCAGGGATTGATTCGTTGATCGAGATACCCTGGCCAGGATTGATTCCCCATGTAACTGTCGGGGCGATGTCACCGGCGTTGATGGTTACGACGTCGTCGTAGTGACATCCTGGATCGCTCGCGACGCCATTCCAGCGTGCGACTGCTTCGGTCCACGCCGCACCCTTCGGCGAATACGGCCGGCCCTCCAGATACTTAAAGGTCGTCTGGTCGGGATTCACGTACCCCACCCGCGCTCCGCCTTCGATTGACATGTTACAAACCGTCATCCGCTCCTCCATCGTGAAGCGGTCAAATACTTCGCCGCCGTACTCGTACGCAAAGCCGGTCCCACCGTTGACCCCAAGCGTGCGGATGATGTGGAGGATGACGTCCTTGGCGTAACAACCTGGGCGAAGTGCACCGATGACGTTGATGCGGCGAACCTTGAGTGCGCCGAGTGCAATCGTTTGCGTGGCCAACACATCGCGCACCTGACTCGTTCCGATTCCAAAAGCGATCGCCCCGAACGCGCCGTGCGTACTCGTGTGGGAATCACCACATGCGATCGTCGTACCAGGTTGCGTGATACCTTGCTCCGGACCGACGATATGGACGATGCCTTGCTTACCCGTTGCACGATCGAAGAATGTGATCCCGAATTCCATACAGCTCTTGCGCAACTCGTCCATCATCGCCTGCGCGAGCGGATCGCGGTAAGGCTCGACGAGTTCGTCCGTCGGAATGATGTGGTCGACGGTGGCAAACGTCCGCTGGGGCATCGCGACCTTCAGCCCCAAATCACGCAACATTCCGAATGCCTGCGGACTGGTGACTTCGTGGATGAGGTGCGTACCGATCAACAACTGGGTCTGCCCACTCGGGAGCTGACGAACCGTATGTGCATCCCAAACTTTTTGGAAAAGAGATTTGGCCATGTGGAAGAGCCAGAGTGTACCAGAGGGTTGCCATACCGAGAAATACTTATTTGGGTGCCTGTGATGCCGCGCGAGTATCAGTTCCCTTTCGAGCTTCGCCACCTGGTGTACTTCCGCGAGGTAGCGCGACAGCTTCATTTCCGAAAGGCGGCTGAAACCCTCGCTATCGCGCAGCCCGCACTCAGCCGAGCGATCGCAAAATTGGAAGCATCGCTGGAATCCAATCTACTGAATCGAACTCGGCGCGGCGTCGAAATGACCGCCGCTGGTCGGCTCTTGCTCGAACGAATCGAGCCGCTACTTCGTAATCTCGCATCGATCCCCGATGAGCTCACCGCACTTTCCACCGGCCAGGTCGGGCACATTCGGATCGCATTTACGGGACTCGCCATGGCAACGGTGCTTCCAGGAATCCTGCGGGAATTTAGCCGCGACTTTCCGCGCGTTCGGGTGGAGCTCAACGAATCTCCTTCGTCTGCTCAACTCGCTGCCTTGGAAAGCGGAGCTTTGGCGTGCGGTTTCTTTCATCCAGATGCTCCCACGCCCGGTCTGCACACACGACTGCTGCTTCGGGAACGCAACGGCGTCCTGCTGCCCTCCACTCACCCACTCGTCAGGCGATCCCATCTCCGCCTCAAGGATCTCGCATCGACCCCGTTTGTCGTGTTCCCGCGGATGCATAATCCCGGGTTCTACGACCGGATCTTAGCGGCGTTCAGCCGCGCCGGCATCACTCCACGAATCGCAGAAGAAGTTTGGCCGCGAGCCAACGCCGTCGGTCTCGTCCGCGCCGGCCTCGGCGCAACGTTCATCACGCCTTCGGAAGCTCAGCACCTTCCGCCCGACGTGGTGTTCCACCAGCTGCAAGGACCAACCCCCGAAAGCCGGTTGGTGATCGGCTGGCGGAAATCTCCTCCACCGGATTCTTCTCTCTCTGCGTTCTTAAAGGTCGCCGAAGCTGCCAGAGCTGACGTTACGACCTGACACAAACGGGTCAAAATAGGAAACCCCGCCTCCCTTGAT
>JBDSPT010000073.1:0-5753 GCA_039930205.1 Opitutus sp.
GATGAGAAGTGAGTTTTTTCTCAATCCCGGCCACGGCCTCGGCATCCTTGGTCGGAAGATTACGCGACTTCGTGCGCGGCACTGCTCCCGCGGCCGTCTTGCGCTCCTGGACCAACTTCTCTGTTCCACGGACGCTCAAGCCTTCCTCGATGACGCGACGTGCCAGCACGGTGCGCTGCGCCACGTCGGTAACGCCCAAAAGCACTTTTGCGTGACCTACGGTGAGGAGGTTCCGCGCGACAAATCCCTGAATCTCGGTGTCGAGCGCGAGCAGACGAAGTGCGTTCGCCACGGTCGCACGCGCCTTCCCCACTCGGTCTGCGGCGGTCTCCTGTGTCAGATCGAAATCGCGGATCAAACTCGCAAACCCATGCGCTTCTTCGATTGGATTGAGGCCTTCGCGCTGCAAATTCTCGATCAATCCGAGAGCAGCCGACGACGCATTGCTCGCCTCAACAATCCGCGCCGGGATCGATTTGATCTTCAGTTGCTGAAAGGCCCGCCAACGACGCTCACCCGCGATCAGCTGATACTTGTCGCCCATTTTCCGCACCACGACGGGCTGCAACAGCCCTTCCGAACGAATGCTCTCCGCCAGTTCACTCAGCTGCTCAGGAGGAATCTCGCGACGCGCCTGATACGGACTGGGCTCGATCGCGCTGATTGCAATTTCGAGATAGCCCGGCGCGCCATTCGGAGCGGGGGCGGCGGATGTGTGAGCGGCCGGGTCAGACTTGGCGACGGGCGGAACCGCAGGTGCGGCGCTGGCAATAAGACCGCCGAGGCCACGGCCGAGACGAGATTTGGGGGCTGCGGGCATGAAATTATTTACCTCCGGGAATGAAAAGCGTCTGACCTGCGTTGATCCGTGAGGGATCGGCAATCTTGTTCGCGTTGATGATATCCTGCGCTTTTGCACCCGTCTTCTTCGCGATGACCGCGAGTGTATCACCTTTCTGGACCGTGTAGCTGACGCCTTCCTTTGAATAGTCGTCCGCGAACGTCGACTGCACCGAATTGCGCGTCGCCATCCCCTTCGCCAACGAATCAATCGCCGCGTTCGTCTGTTTGGCGAGCTTCTCCATCTGCACGCCAACCTGCTGGAGCGTCTCGGACTTGGTGGATGCAGAAGACGAACGAATCGTCTGATTGAGACTGGAGATCGCGTCGTTCAGTTGCGTCAGCGTCACGTAGGATTTCTCGGCCGAACCCGCTTGACCGCGCAGCACTGCGTTTTCGCGCTCCAGTTGCTCGACGCGGAGTGTCAGCTCGCCGACGCGCTGAACGACTCCTCGCAGGTCTTCGCGCAGATTCGCCATTTCAATCTGACCGGACGCGGGAGGGATGGCCGCGCCGAGGGCGACGAAGCAACCCCACAGCAATCGATTCAACATTCGCGAGAGATGCACGAAAGCCGTTCCGAAAACAAGCGGCTTGTGCCGGAGAAAATCACTCAATTTTTGACGGACGTTTCCCCGCTACTTTCGAAACGGAGCCGAACCCACGAGCGACGGCATGGCTTGTGACGACAACCGCGTGCCGACTGCGATCGGAAAGCCACGCAGAAATTCGTCTGCCTCCAGCATTTTTCCGCCTGGGCGCTGCAGTCGACGCACCCGCAGCGCGCCGGATCCCGCCGCAATCAAAAGTCCCTCGCGGTCATTTCCCAACACGCTGCCCGGTTCAGTCGCAATCATCGGAAAAGCAACTGCATCGGCGAGCCCGAACCTGACCGTCTGTCCGTTGATGTCCGCATTGCACGCCGGCCAGGGAAACAAGCCATTGATCCGCGCAGCGAGTACGTCCGCCGTTGACGTGAAATCGAGCACCCCATCCTCTTTCGCGAGGCGCCGACAAAACGTCGCGGCCGACTCCGCCTGGTCACGAAATTCCAGTCGATTTTCGGCCAGAGCCCTTAGGGAGCGCACGACCAAATCGGGACAAGCTGCAGCCAACTTCGCTTCAATCTCAAGTGCCGTGTCGAGCGGCCCGATACTCACGCGTTCAACCTCGGCGACGGGACCCGCATCCAGCCGCCGAACAATCCGCATGAACGACACTCCCGTTTCGCGCTCACCACTCGCGACCGCCGTTTGGATGGGTGAAGCACCTCGATATTTGGGGAGCAGCGAGGTGTGCAGGTTCATCGTCCCCAAGCGTGGTGTCGCAATGAAGTCGTCGCGCAGGATGTGGCCATACGCCATCACGAGTGCGACGTCCGCGCTCAACGCCGCGAGTTGAAGCCGAACGTCCTCGATCAGTTTCTCCGGCTGGAACACCGGCAGATTCCGCGCGTGCGCCCACACCTTAACTTCGTTCGGTGTGATCTTTTGTCCGCGGCCCACGGGCCGATCAGGTTGGGTGAACACACCGACAAGTTCAAACTGTCCCCGCTCCGCGTCCGCGATTCGGTTCAGCAGCTGGAGCGCAATGGGATCCGACCCAAGGAAAACGATGCGAAAGGGCGACGGCATTCGAAAACCTATGTCAATTCAGCAGCCGGCCGCAATCGGCGGGACGAACGCCTCCCTCAATCCTCCAGCGTTCCATTCCCATCGGAGTCGCCCGCCGTTTCACTCGCCCTCCACTTCGGGGTGTGTGCCTGATTTTTTGCCTTCTCCTGCGCCGATCGCAACGCCGAGAACGACATCCCGGGCTCGTGCTTTTCTTTGCCCACCAAATCAAAATAAATCGGACAACCCGCGAGATCGAACTCCTCCACCAAACCCGCTTCGAGGTAGCGACGGTACTGCTCGGTCAGTTTCTCTTCGCGATTGCAGAAAAGCTTGATTCGAAACGGACGCGTTCCGGTCTGCGTCGCGTAATAAACTCGAAAGCGTTTACCCCCGACGGCCGGCGGCGGTGTGCGCTCGGCGAGGTAGCCGATGACTTTGTTGAGCTTCGCCGTCGGCAGCTTGATATCGAGCATGCGGTCCAGCTTCACCGCCGCGTTCAACATGCGATCGACTTCGTATCCGCTCACGGCTGACACGAAGATGACCGGCGAACCAGGCGTGAAATAAAGACGCTCGAACAACGCGTGTTCGTACTTCTCGCGGTAGTCGCGCTCGCTTTTGTAGGGCTTGAATCCGCCCTGCTGCTTGAACGAGGCCGTCACCAAATCCCACTTGTTCACGACGATCACGATCGGCTTGTGCTCCTTTACCGCTTCGCCCGCGATGGCTTTGTCCTGCTGGGTCACGCCGTCCATCGCATCGAGCACGAGGAATACGACCCCCGTGTTGCGGATCGCATCGAGCGAGCGCAGTCGGGAGAAATATTCCACGGGTGAAGCCAGCTTCGTCGCGGCTTTGATGCCCGCCGTGTCGATCAGGCGAAACGGGTACATCTGGCCGTCGCGGCCTTTGAACTGAAACGGCAGCTCAACGGAATCGCGCGTGGTTCCAGGAACTTCGCTGACGATCAGCCGATCGCTTTGCAGGAGTCGATTGCTCAACGACGACTTCCCGACATTGGGCCGGCCGATGAAACAGACGCCGAGCGCCTCCGCATCGTCCCGCCCACGATCAGGATCGTCGGGCTGACCAATCACCGCGAGAATGGCGTCGCGCAACTCCGCTTCACCGCGTCCGTGTTCGGCTGATACACGCAGCGGTTCGCCGAGCCCGAGACGATAGGCGTCGTCGAGCTGGATTTTTTCGTCGTCGAAATCTGCTTTGTTGATCACGAGCCGCACGGGCTTTTTGCTCTTCCGCAGCATCGTGGCGATATTTTGGTCCAGCGCGGTCAGTCCTTCCAATCCGTCGATGACGAAGAGGATCAATGACGCAGTCGCGATGGCGAAGCTGACCTGTTCCTCTGAGGCCGCGGTAAGCGCCGCTGGCGTGTCTTTTCCTTTGTAGCCCAGCCCGCCCGTATCGAGCAGGGTGAAGTTGCCGTCGCCAACCTCCGCAGAGATCACATCACGCGTTACTCCCGGTTGATCGTGAACGATCGAGATACGCTTCCGCGCAAGCCGGTTGAAGAGGCGGCTCTTGCCGACATTGGGTCGGCCAACGATGGCAACGGTGCGATTCATGGCAAAGAAGGTGTGGATGGCGAAGAGCGGGTAGCGAGTATGAAAACCGGGCGGGCCCACGAGCAGGATGCTCGCGACTCGCCACCCCCAACTCGTTACTTGGAATTGACGAAACGCTCGACGCGGTCGCACGCGTCGACGATCTGTTCGTAGCTGGTGGCGAAACACGCGCGGACATGTCCCGTTCCGCCTTCGCCAAACGCCGTGCCGGGAACGACCGCGACCTTGTGCTGCTGTAACAGTCCCACCGCGAATTCCTTCTCGGTGCGCCCGCTCGCGGTCACGTTGGGAAACGCGTAGAAACTTCCCCGCGGTAAATGACACGTCAGCCCGATCTCGTTGAATCGGCGCACGATCAAGTCACGCCGGCGATGATACTGCTCGCGCATTTTCAGCACGCTGTCCCAACCGCGGAGCAGCGCTTCCAGCGCAGCTTCCTGCGCGATGATCGAGGCACACAACATCGAGTACTGGTGCACCTTCATCATTGCATCGATCAAGCCGGCCGGTCCGCAGGCGTATCCGATGCGCCAGCCCGTCATCGCGAACGCCTTCGAGAATCCGTGCAGGAAGATCGTCCGATCCAACATTCCCGGCAGGCTCGCGATACTGGTATGGGTGCCATCGAACGTCAGCTCGGAATAGATCTCGTCCGTTAACACCAGGAGATCTTTCTCCACGGCGAACGCTGCGATTTTCTCCAGCTGTTGACGCGTGCAGGTACCGCCCGTCGGATTACACGGCAGATTCAACATCAACATCTTCGCCCCCGGTTGCCACGCCGCGCGCAAGGCTTCGGCCGTGAGGGCGAATCCATCCTTCGCATACGTCGAAACTGCGATGCCCTGTCCGTGCACCAGCGAAATGCTCGGGTGATAACTCACGTAGCACGGCTGGTGGAACATCACCTTCTCGCCGGGATTGATGAACGCGCGGCACGCGAGATCCAGCGCTTCGCTCACGCCCACCGTCACGATAATCTGGTCATCGGGCCGGTAGCTGACGTTGAAGTGCTCTTCCACATACGTCGCGATGGCGCGGCGCAGTTCGATCAGGCCCAAATTCGAGGTGTAATAAGTTTTGCCACGCTCGAGTGCGAAGATTGCTGCTTCGCGTATGTGCCAGGGTGTGACGAAGTCCGGCTCGCCCACGCCGAGCGAAATTACGTCCTGCCCCTTCATCTTGGCCACCAGTTCGAAGAAATCGCGAATACCACTCTTGGGCAGCGCGGACACGTGTCCCGCCACCCAACGTTTCGGGTCGTTGCTCATGGGAGTCAGGGCCGCCGGTTAAGGGGCAACCTTCAAGCGGGTGCTCTGCGTTTCGTCACCATTGAGCAGGAAACCCTGATCCTTGTAACAACGCAGCATGAAGTGAGTGGAGGTCGAGAGCACGCCCTCGATCGTCGACAATTTTTCCGACACAAAGCCGGCGACTTTCTGCAGCGAGGAACCCTTCACGAAAACCAGGAGATCGTAGCCGCCAGACATCAAATAACAGGACTCAACTTCGTCGAACCGAGCGAGCCGGTCAGCAAGCCGATTGAACCCACCGCCGCGCTCAGGGGTGATCTTCACCTCGATCACCGCGCGGACCGCGTTCGCCGCTGCTGCCTCGTGCGAAAGATCGAGCACCGGACGCCAGCCGAGGAAGATTTTATCTTTTTTCAGCTGTTCCAGGTGCTGCTGAACTTCGGCTTCAGAAACGCCCACAA
>JBDSPT010000074.1:0-3625 GCA_039930205.1 Opitutus sp.
CAAAAAAACGGCTTGGGGAATCTGACGTACAAGCTCGGTGATATCGAAGAGGTGCCGCTCGCCGACAAGTCGGTCGACCTCGCGATTCTCTCGCAAGCGTTGCACCACGCGCAGCATCCCCAGAACGCTGTCAACGAGGCGTTCCGAATCCTGCGACCCGGCGGCCAGCTGCTCATTCTCGATCTTAACGAGCATGAATTCGAAAAGGCCCGCGAACTCTATGCCGACCTCTGGCTCGGCTTCAAAGAAAGCGCTTTGCATGGCTTCCTGAAGAAAGCCGGGTTCACCAAAACGGAGGTCACCGCCGTCACGAAAGAAACGGTCGAACCCTTTTTCGAAACGCTCCTGGCCAGCGGTCTGAAGCAGAGTCGGTAGTCACGACCCGAATACGCCCAGCCCACGTCGTCTTCGCATGAGTACGCTATCCACGCCTTGGTTTTATTGGGCGGTGTTGTCGGCGATCTTCGCCGCACTCACCGCGATTTTCGCGAAGATCGGACTTCAGGGCGTCGATTCTGATTTCGCCACGCTGATCCGTACGTTCGTGATCTTCTTCGTGCTGGCCGGATTCGTCGCGTACGCCGGTAAGTGGTCCAACCCGTTCGCACTCTCGCCCAAGACCTGGACCTTCCTCGTACTTTCCGCTTTTGCGACGGGCGCGTCGTGGGTTTGCTACTTCCGCGCCCTCAAGCTCGGCGACGCTTCAAAGGTCGCGCCCGTCGACAAGCTCAGCGTCATTCTCGTGGCGATCATCGCCGTCATTTTCTTGGGCGAACGGCCATCCGGACGCGAATGGTGCGGCATCAGTTTGGTCGGGCTTGGCGTGATCGTGCTCGGCTTCAAGCGCTGACCCGCTGTTGCCGGTTTCGCGCTTTCGCTTTCTATCCTGGGAACGCGTCGCCCGGCTCATTTCGCCTTTCGAGCATCGCGTGCGCTTGCGCGACCATGAGGTACTTTTCTGCCCAACCACGAAGCGCTGCCTGTTCCGCCTCGGACAACACTCGCACGACCTTCGCGGGTGTGCCGAGCACCATCGAACCAGGAGGAACGATCGTCCGCGGAGTCACCACCGCTCCGGCCCCGACAATGCTGCGTGCGCCAATTCTCGCACCATCGAGCACCGTGGCGCCCATCCCGATGAGGCATTCGTCCTCGATCGTACACGCATGGACGATCGCTGAGTGACCTATCGTGCACCATGCGCCGATCACCGCATCCAGATCATCTGCGAGATGCACGACCGCGTTGTCCTGAATGTTGGAGCCATCACCGACCACGATGCGCGCGATATCACCGCGCAGAACCGCACCGTAGAACACGCTGGATTGCGATCCCAACGTGACGTCGCCCACCACCGTGGCGTTCTTCGCGACCCATAGAGCACGCGAGCGGTCCGGACGTTTGCCCAGATGTCGTGCGAGACGTTCTTCCGGAGTCATCATGACATGTGTTCAATGATCGTCCTCACGGGCAATGCGAGGATCGTCTGAGACGTCCACGCCATCCCTCTACTTTTCCTTCGAATACGGCACCCCGATTGACTTCGGTGCCTCCGCTTTCCCGACGAACCCGGCCAGCAGCAGCACTGTCAGCGCATACGGCAGCGCGAGAATAAACTGCACTGGAATCACCCCGACGAGCGGCAAGGCGACGCCCTGCAACCGCGTCGCCAGCGCATCGGTGAAGGCGAACAGGAGACATGCGCCCAGCGTAGGCCACGGCCGCCACTTGCCGAAAATCAACGCGGCCAGCGCGAGGTACCCCTTCCCTGCTGTCATGTCGCGAACGAAACCCGCGCTGGCCGCAGTCGAGAGATACGTCCCCGCGATGCCGCACAATAGTCCTGATATGAGCACGGCCTGATACCTCAGCCGATTAACCGAGATACCCGCTGTATCCACAGCGTGGGGGTTCTCCCCCACCGCCCGCAACCTCAGGCCAAACCGAGTCCGATAAAAAATCCATGCGACCAGCGGCACGAGTGCCACGGCGAGATACACGATCAGATTGTGACCGCTCAGCAGTTCCGCATACATCAAGCCGGGGAACGGAGTTTCGCGCGCTGCTTGGGCCCAGGGCCAGCTGATCGCCGTGAATCGCTGCGCCGGATCGTTTAACTGCGGGGTTTGCCCGCCCAAACCAAACCACGCGAGCCCGAGCGTCGGCCCCATGCCCGCAACGATAAAGTTCACCGCCATGGCAGCGACCACTTGGTTCCCGCGCATGGTCACGCACGCGAACGCAATCAGCCACGCCAGCGCCAGCGCGGTCGCGATCCCCGCACCCAGGCCCGCCCACGCCGAACCGGTTGTCGCAGACACCGCCGCAGCCGCAAAGGCTGCACCCAACATTTTGCCTTCAAGCCCGAGGTCGATCACTCCCGAGCGTTCGGAAAACATGCCGGCGAGCGCCGCGAGCAGCAGTGGCGTCGCCACGCGCAGCGTCGCAGCCAGCGTGAGAACGATCAGCGTGTAGGTTTCCATGCGTTCAGACCTCCGCTGGAACGACCGGCCGACGCGAGCGAGGCAAAGTCCACTCGCTCACCCTCACCCTGACACGAACCCGGTCACATCGCGCTTTGCTCATGACTGAGGCTTTCGCCTGAAAAAAAGACCCAGCGGAACTCTAAATAGATTCTCAAGCGAGCCGCAGAACAGGATCACCAGCCCTTGTATCACTACGACCATGTCGCGGTTAATTTTCGGCATATCGAACGACAGCTGCGACCCGCCCTGCGCGAGCGCACCAAACAAGACCGCTGACAGGATGATTCCGACCGGCTGATTCCGTCCCATCAGCGCGACAGCGATTCCGACGAAACCCGCGCCACTTGGGAAATCGATGACAATCCGGTGCTGACTTCCCATCAATTCGTTGAGGCCCAAACACCCCGCCAGCGCACCGGAAAGCAGCATGGCGCCAATCACCACCCGCGGCGGACGAATCCCGGCATAGACGGCGGCCACCGGATTTTCGCCCACCACTCGCAACGCGAACCCCCACCGCGTTCGCCAGATGAAGAGCCAGACGAGCGCCGCGGCGACCAACGCGAGGACAAACGCGAGGTTCAGCGGAGTCGCAGTGAACGTGATACCAATTCGCGCCAGCAGCTCGTGCACCGGCGGCATCGTCGTCGCCGACGCGAATTCACGCGTCTCCGGCGACTGCTGCCCGGGATTGATCAGTACGTTGACGAGGAGATAGGTCATCAGCGCCGCCGCGATGAAGTTAAACATGATCGTCGTGATCACGATGTGACTTCCCCGCTTCGCCTGCAGCCAGGCGGGAATCAGCGCCCAAGCCGCGCCGAAACCGGCCCCGGCCAGGATCGCCACCGGCAGCACCGCCCAAAACGGCCAGTGGCCGCACCACAGGCAGATGACTCCTGTACCCAAACCGCCGATATAAGCCTGGCCCTCCGCTCCAATGTTGAAGAGGCCCGCATGATACGCCACGGCAACCGCCAACCCGGTGAAGATGTAATTGGTGGCGTAGAACAGAGTGTAGCCAATTGCCTCCTGCGATCCAAAGGCTCCCTGCACCATCAGCTGCAAGGCCGCCCATGGGCTCTCGCCGATGATTTTGACGATCAATCCCGACAGGAGCAGCGCAGCGGCGAGATTGA
>JBDSPT010000075.1:0-3123 GCA_039930205.1 Opitutus sp.
GGCGCTCAAAAACTAACGTCCGTCACCTCCGCTCGCGTTGCCTACCATGAGTTCTTCCGCAAGCGACGACCGGGCCGTCCCACCCGCTTTCGTTCCCGCCCAACCGATCCGCCCGTTTCCGCTTGGCAATTGATAATTATCAATCACTTTCCTGACGTGCTGCGTGAGCCTCCGGCGACGGCAGCAGCTTTCTTCCCCACCCGATGACCTCCTTTGATTACGCCGTACTCGTCTTCTATTTCGGGTACATGCTGGCCATCAGCTGGGTGTTTCGCCGGTTCGTCGTGAACGTGAGCGATTACTTCCGCGGCGGCGGCAAGGTGCTTTGGTGGATGGTCGGCGGTTCCGCGTTCATGGTGCAGTTCAGCGCGTGGACGTTTACCGGCGCCGCCAGCAAAGCGTACAGTGACGGCTGGCCGATCGCCGTCATCTATCTAGGCAACGCGTTTGGTTTCATCCTCAACGCCCTCTACTTCGCCCCGCGTTTTCGCCAGTTGCGCGTCGTCACCGGGCTCGAAGCGATCCGTCTCCGCTTCGGTCGCGCGAGTGAACAACTGTTCACCTGGATGCAAATTCCGCTCGGGACGATTCAAGCCGGCATCTGGCTCAACTCGCTGGCCGTGTTCTTCTCCGCGGTGTTTGGCGCCGATCTGCTCGTGACGATCATCCTCACTGGCATCGTCGTGGTGGCGATCGCGCTGGTGGGTGGCAGCTGGGCCGTACTCGCCAGCGACTTCATCCAGGTGCTGATCCTGATGCCGGTGTGCCTCGTCATCACGATTCTCGCCCTGCTCAAAGTCGGTGGACTCAGCTCGTTCATCGAACACTTGCCCGCCGGTCATCTTGATCTGAGCACCGTATTTTCGAATCACTATCTCGGACTGTGGTGCCTCGCGATGCTGCTGAAGCAGCTCACCACCACCAACAACCTCTTCGACGCCAACCGGTATCTCAGCGTCAAGGACAGCCATCACGCTCGGCTCGCTGGATTTTTCGGTGCGGGTCTGTTCGTTCTGAGCATCGCCTTCTGGTTTATCCCCCCGATGGCGGCGCGCATTCTCTTCCCGGATTTGCACGCGTTATTTCCCACGCTCCGCCGTCCCGAAGAAGCCTCCTTCATCGCCATCGTTCAGGCGGTCGCGCCCGTCGGGATGATGGGACTGATCGTCAGCGGAATCTTCGCCGCGACGATGTCGTCGATGGACTCGGGCCTGAACAAGAGCGCCGGCTTCTTCGTGAAGAATTTCTACCAGCCTTACCTGCGTCCGAAAGCCAGCGATCGACAACTGCTCAACGTCAGCAAGGTCACCACCGCGATCCTCGGCCTCATCATCATCTGCGTCGCACTGAAGATGAGCGAATTGAAAGACCTGAGTCTCTTCCTGCTCACCCAGCGCGTGAGCATCCTCATCGCCGTGCCGATCATCATCCCGCTGCTGCTCGGGTTGATCATCAAACGGACGCCGCCGTGGTCCGCCTGGAGCACCGTACTGATCGGGTTCCTCTGCTCGATGTTGATCGACGATTACCTCACGCCGGACTGGGTGGCCCGGCATTTCGGAAGCGGCGCACTGCTGAGTGCGTCCAACCGCGAATACTGGGTCCAATCCATCCAGATGATCGGCAACTTCATCGTCGGCGGCACGTGGTTCGCTTTCACGGCGCTCTTCTACGATCGCTCCTCCGTCGCTCACCACGAATCCGTCAACGAGTTTATCCGTCGTTTCAATACGCCGGTTGACTTCAATCGCGAGGAGGGCACCGCGGCCGCCAACGATCATCGTCAATGCTCCGTCGTCGGCTGGCTCTGCGTCGCCTACGGTGGGTTCGTCGCGCTGCTCGCGCTCATCCCGAATCCGTTGAGTGGACGGATCGCATTCCTGTTTTGCGGAGGAATGGTACTGACGATTGGCGGGCTCCTGCTGCGTCAGGGCCGGAACCGGATCGCGGTCTCCTGACCATGGTTGCCCCGCCTGAATCGCGTATGCCTTCAGCTCACCTCACCGGGCACGAGCGGCCGCGCGGTCTCGTCCGACTGCCGCCCAATCGCGTGTGGCGCACGTACACGGGCGGCCGCACGCTCAATCAGTTGAATGGAAGGGCCGACGGCGACAGCCACTTCCCGGAAGACTGGATTGGATCCACCACCCGCGCGGTGAACATCGGTCGCGAGTCCATTCCCGAAGGGGTCTCACACGTGCAGATCGGCGCGGGGTCGTACGATTTGGCGGCGTTGGTCGCTGCTGATGCGACTTACTTCCTCGGCGACGATCACGTGGCGCGATTCGGTGCGGCGCCTCAATTGCTGGTCAAGTTCATCGACTCAGCCGTCCGGCTGCACTTCCAGGTCCATCCGACGGCCGAATTCGCTCACCGCTGCCTCGGTTCCCCGAGCGGAAAAACCGAAGCGTACCACGTCTTGTCCACAAGGCCCGAGGTCGGAGACCCGTGCATCTATCTCGGGTTTCAACGGCCCCCGTCGCGCGACGCTCTGCGCGGGATGATCCTCCGCCAGGACATCGCCGCGATTCAGAGCTGCTTCGATCCCATCCGGGTTCAGCCCGGTGACACCTTCGTGGTCCCAGGCGGCGTGCCTCATGCGCTGGGCGCTGGTGTATTTCTAATCGAAGTACAGGAACCGAGCGACCTGGTGGTCCGTTTCGAATTCGAACGCGGAGGCGTGGTCCTGCCGGAAGCCGCGAGATTCATGGGGCGCGGCCTGGATTTCTGTTTGGACGTTTTCGATTTCACGTCGTGGTCACACCGCCGGGTGGCGGCCGAGGCGGCCTGCCCGCCGAAACGTCGTCGCGCGGTTGGTCCCGACTCGTGGCAGGACGACCTGGTTGATTCGACCCGCACTCCCTGTTTCGGCGTAAGACGCACCCGGCTGGGCGGCGTGGCGACCAAGCAAGAGATGGGCTTTCACATCGGGATCGTGACGTCGGGCGCGGTCGTGCTCTCCACCAGCGTGGAGTCACATCGGTTTGCCCAGTACGAAAAATTCCTCATTCCCGCCGGCCTCGGCCCCGTGCGCTACGCGCCCGAAGGCACGGCCGAAATTCTCGAGTGTTATCCGCCGAGACCCTGATTTCGTCATGCTCAAGCCCTCCTCCCTTTTTGTTT
>JBDSPT010000076.1:0-3835 GCA_039930205.1 Opitutus sp.
GGGGAGGGCGGTTTGATGCGCAGATAGTGAGACGAGACTTTGGAGTTCATCTTTGGGTAGTGATTTCAGCGGCGCCAGATCTTCGGCCGTTCTGATGGTGATCGATGTCGTCAACGGGACGAAGGAGGTCATCTCGCCGATTTACCTCCTCGATGCCGCCGGCGAGGTCCGAATCTTGGCCCCAGGGGCGGGTGAGCGGCGGCGCGACTTTTGGGATCTCCCACTCCACGGAGCCGCCGGACGCAGGAGCGAAACGGTTGATGGTACGGGGTTGAGGCAACGCTTGCGGTGAGGCGGGCGTGCTGCGGAAATCGAGCCTCGAGTCCGCCGCCAGACTCCTCGGCGACCCCGCACCTTATCATGATTTTTGAGCACTTCGCCTTGAACGTTAAGGATGTCCACGCCGTCGTCCGTTGGTACACCGAGACCTTGGGTTTCACGATCGCGCGAAAACGCGACGATGCGCCGTACACCCATTTCCTCGCGGACGACTTTGGCCGGATCGTGGTCGAGTTGTACAGCAATCCGTCGGCCGCGGTTACTGATTTCGCCTCGGCGCATCCCTTGTGTTTCCACTTCGCGGTTGTCTCTTCCGCGGCGCGCGAAGACCGCGCGCGACTCGAGCAGGCAGGGGCGGTTTTTCTCATCGAGGACACGCTGCCGGACGGAACGATTTTGGTCATGATGCGGGATCCGTGGGGCATTCCGGTGCAGCTTTGCCAGCGGACCAAGCCTTTCCCAGGCTATGAAACGAGTCGGCTGCCGGGCTGACGTTTCGGTGAGGAAGTGCCCGAGCGGGCAAGTGGCATCGGGGTTGGGGGACGGATTGAGCGAGTAACCGATTATCGCACTATAAGAAACGACCCTAAGTTGAGGCAAATGCTGCACTCAGCCCTCCGACTTCAAGTATAAGGGGAACCCCGAACGGGTTCGAAGTACGAGATTACAGTATGAAGACGACCGTTGCTAACCCCATCCCAGCTGCTTCGCCCCCTTCTGATTCTTTTCCGAAAAGTCGCGTGTTCCTCGTGGATGATCATCCGATCACGCGCCAAGGCCTCGTCGCCTTGATCAACCGCGAACATAACTTGGTCGTGTGTGGAGAGGCCGACAGCGCACCTACGGCAATTGATCAAATCCAGAAGCTGATGCCCGACATCGCACTCGTTGATGTTACATTGAAGACGACGAGCGGCATCGAATTGATGAAGCACCTCAAGGCGCTCCGACCGGAGATGCCGGTGTTGATGATGTCGATGCACGATGAGAGCTTGTTCGCGGAACGTGCGCTGCGCGCCGGGGCCAAGGGTTACATCATGAAGCTGGAGTCGAGTGCGACGATTCTCGCGGCGATCCGGCGAACCCTTTCGGGCGAGCTCTACCTCAGCGAAAAGATGAGGGAGAAAATGCTGCACCGGCTCGTGAAGACGGGGGCGACCGAGGTCGTTTATTCGATCGATTCGCTCAGCGATCGCGAAATGGAAGTCTTTCAGCTGATCGGGAATGGCTATGGCACGCGACAGATCGCGACCCGTCTGAACCTCAGCGTGAAGACGATCGATTCGTACCGCGAGCATTTGAAGCTAAAGCTTCGACTGGATTGCGGCACCGAGCTTGTCCGCCACGCGATTCAGTGGGTGAAGAGCGAAGGCATTGCCTAGCCGTATTCGGAACCGTACGCGGCAGCGGATGGGGCGGATCCGGGACATGCCAGTCCACGCCCTCAGAGCGCGGCGTTAAAAGGCTCTAGCTGGTTTTGGCGCCTGCGTCGTCAGCTTTTGCAGGCGTTGATGGCAGAGGTTCGGGCTTCGTTAGAAGCGGGCCGATGACACAATCGGTGAGCTTCGCTCGCACCGATCGAGCCCCTGCGGGCGTCGCTTTGCTGTCGAAGATATACAACTGCCGCAATGACGACAGCTGTGCGATCGCGGTCAGTCCTTCGTCGTTCACGGGCGTGCTGCACACGTTCAGATAACTCAGTCGATTGAGTGATTTGAGTTCGCCCGCCGTTGCGCCGGTCACCGCCGTGCGCTCCAGGTGCAATCGTTCAAGGTGGGTGAAGGCTTTCAAGGCCGCCATACCGGCATCGGTGATTTTGGCGCCCCCTAATTCGGCTTCGACGATAAAGGGACCAATCGACGCGAGCTGGCCGAGTTCGTTGTCACCGAATTTCGCTTCCGCTCCGCGCACGCGGAGGATCAATCCGTCGCCAGTTCGCCGGGAAACCGGCACCAATTTGATGTCGAGATCCCTTTCGAGTCGGATGATCTCGGGCTGAAGATTCGCGTAGTCTCCGACGCGGGGCGCGTACGCCGGTTCACCGGTGGCGCTGTCGGTGCCACTGCTCGCGGCGAGAAGCGCGAGGATTTCGGGCGGCGCCTCGTGCACATCGGCCACGGTGAGGTCGCGGGCCGCCCCTTGTTTGATCCACCAGCGCAGCACCGCGATCTCACTCGAGGACGGACGCGCCTTCTTCCTCGGCGGCATGACTTTCTCGTCCGTAGGGTCCAGCAGGATACGCCGAAGGACCTCACTTTTTGACAGTTGACCCGCCGTGATCGCCGGTTTGCCGGACTTTCCGCCTGCCAGCAACGTGGCGAACGAATCCATCCGGTACTCGCCCTTTTGCTTTTCGGCACCGTGGCAGGCAAGGCAGTGCTTTTCGAAGATCGGCTGAATCGCGGAAGCGAACACCGTTCCCGGCACGTACGTTTCGGGTCCGGGGGTCTCACGAATCCGTAACCACTGCTTGACCAGGAGCGGGAGCGGCTCCGTCACGTAGTCGGCGCCGTGGGTCAGTGATCCTCCCTGGTGAGCGGCCCAACCGAGCGCGCCCAGGGTCGCCACGAGCGTGGCGCCGTAGCCCACGCGCCAACGTTCTCTCATCAACCAGGCCAGCGCGGTTCCAGACGCGACAGCGATGCCGCCCCAAAGGTGGTTTACGACGAGCTGGCCTTCGTGCGCGTCGGCTCGCGCCAGCGCCGTGCCAGCCACCACCGCCCCAACGGCACCGATCAACGCGAGGCCCAGGACGAATCCTGCCGCTTCCCGCAACGCGGGTCGTCGCCGTCCAAAGATTTCCAGCATGGGCACCAGCAGCAGTAGCCCGAGCGGAAAGTGCACGATGAGCGGATGCATCCGGCCCAGCAGACGCAGGGTCGTGCCATGTGTCGCGCCGTCCATCGGAAACGCGAACGCTGCGCCGACGGAGGCGCCAATGGCTGTGACGGTCCAGCCAAGTCGACGAGCGAATGCAGCCGACATTAATGAGGTCGGGACGTTCGGGCGATGCGCCGCCGGGCCTTCCTTTTCGCCGAGCGGCACAGAGCTGAACTACAATCCGCGATCATTACGCGCGACGGCGCAGGAGGGTGATCCGGCCAATCGGCAACCATTCGGCGACCAGAATGTCGCCATTGTTCAGGAAAATCGCGTCATGCGGACAAATGAACTGCCCAGGCGTGAACTCTGCGCGCGTCTGTTTCCGGCGTGAGCCGACGGCGCCATTCGTCGCAATACCGTCGCCCAGCTGAGCCACGACCGCGTAATTGCGATCGAGCAAGCACACCTGGCTGTCGAGATCCGCGCACACCATGAGATCGCCGCGCACGTCGAAGTGACAGGGCATCCGCAGATGCGTGTCGTCCTTCACCGTCTTCAGGTGCTGACCGTCCATCGTGAAGGTCTGGATACGACGGTTGCCGCGGTCGGCGACAACGAGGACGGGCTCCGGGCCCCGGAGATCGACCCACTGACCGTGGGGATTGTTCAGCTGGCCGTCTTCCTTCCCCGGAGTGGCGATCTCGCGCAGGAACTTTCCCTCGCCCGAGAACTT
>JBDSPT010000077.1:0-4137 GCA_039930205.1 Opitutus sp.
CGCCACGGCGACGTTCAAGTCGTGGAACAAACGCATCGCTTCCGCCCCCAGAGCGGATTTCCGCTCAGTGCATTTTATTCCATCACCGAGGAGCACGCCTGCCCACCGCGCATGTTCGAAACGCAACGCCCCGGTCTCGAGGCGCTGTTTCTTCACCTTACTGGCCGCAACCTGCGCGAGTGATTCGTCGGACTCTATTTTACCTCCATGCACACGCTTCTCGTCCTGCTCCGGAAAGACTTCACGAACTTTTTCCGCAACAAAGCGGCTGTCTCGCTCACGTTTCTCGTACCGTTCGCGATGATCTACGTGTTCGGCCAGGTGTTCGGCGTGAATCGCGCCAGCAGCGGCCCGACGGGTATTCCTCTTGGTGTCGTCAACGCGAGCCAGACGCGCGGCGCCGACCAACTGGTCGCGGCGCTCCGAGCCGAGAAAACGTTTAAGGTCATCTCTGAGATCACGCCGCCGAATCAGCCCGCCCGCCCGCTCAATGAAGCCGATCTCAAACAGCTCATGCACGACAACGCGTTTCGTTTCGCGGTCGTGTTGCCGGTGGATCTCGTCAGCGATGGGCGTCTCGGATTGCACCTGAAAATCTATTCTAATCCGCGCAACGAAATCGAAACGCAGATGGTGAACGGCATTTTGCAGCGGACTATTTTCTCGAGTGTGCCGCAGTTGCTCGGCCAATCGTTGCAAGGCAGCGCGCGCCGGCTGATCGGCGACCAACGGCTCGAGCAGTTCGATCACGCCATCGCCAAAAACATCGCCGATGCATTCGGCGGCAATGCCGGTGACATCGCGCAGCGAATTCAAAATGGTGACATCAATCTGGATACTTCTGGCGGATCGGCGGCGGGAGGAGCGACCATGGGCGGCACGAGCGACGTTCTCGCCCGGTTGGTCCGAATCGAAACGGAGCAGGTCGCAGGCAAAGACGTGAAATCGCCCGCCGCCACCCGCATCGTCGGCGGTTTCGCCATGCAGTTTTTGCTCTTTGCGCTGAGCGGCTCGGCGGCGGCCTTGTTCTACGAACGCGATCGCGGAATCTTCCAACGGATCCTCGCAGGACCGGTCAGCCGAAGTCACGTCCTCTGGAGCAAGTTTCTTTACGGCGCGAGTCTGGGGCTGCTGCAGCTGATCGTCTTGTTCATCGGCGGTCGGATTCTTTACGGCATCGATGTCGAACACCATCTGCCCTACCTCGCGCTCGTCTGTGTCGTCGCCGCGTCCGCATGCACCGCGTTCGGCATGTTACTTGCCAGCATTTCCCCGAGTGCCGAGGCCGCCAACGGCCTCGCGACGTTCGTCATTCTATTAATGTGTTCCGTGGGTGGTGCCTGGTTTCCCGTGACGCTGATGCCTCACTTCATCCAACAACTGAGTAAACTGACCCTGGTGTATTGGGCGATGGAAGGATTCGACCAAGTGCTGTGGGCGAATGGCTCGCTGGCGGATCTCGCTCCGAGCCTCGGCGTGTTGCTGGCAATGACCGTCGGGGTGATGGGCGTAGCAGTGTGGCGCTTCAACCGCGGAAAACTCTTCGAATAGGAGTCGACAGCGGCCATCAGGGGGGCTGACCATGCACCTTCTGACGATGGCCAGCGTGGGGTAACACCCCATACCCGAAACTCACATTATAGCGTAAATTGATCCGTATGAACGAGCCAATAACCCCCCGTCCCCGAAAAATGTCCGGCGGAGCCATCGTGCTCGCGCTGCTTACCGTAATCTTCTTGGTCGCTGCCCTCATGTTCTGGAACCGCGCGAAAGCCGCCGGCTCCCAGTTGAGCCAAAGCCAGGAAGAAGTCGCGAAGGCGAAAGCCGAAACCGCGCAACTTCAGACCCAGCTGGATGAAGCAAAAGCGAACTCTGCCAGTACGCAGAAGCAGCTTGATGAATCCCATACTGGTTCAGCCACACTTCAGACCCAACTGGATGAAGCCAAGGCGAGTACCGCTCAGCTGCAGAAGCAGTTTGAGGAAACCACTGCAGCCTCCGCTCAGATGAAGACCAAGCTTGACCAAGCGACCAAGGGTTCCACCGCACTTCAGGCCCAAGCCGAAGAAGCCAAGAAAGCCGCCGCCAAGGTCCAAGCCGATTGGGACCGTGCCAAAGGCAGCTCCACTGATCTTCAGAAACAGGCGGAAGACGCCAAAGCGCAACTGGCTGAACTTCAGACCAAACTGGATGAAGCGCAAAAACAGATTGCTGAAGTACATGCGCTCGCCACGGCGCCTAAGACCAAGAAGCGTTAAGCGCCTCTTCGTTCGGCAGTGAATACTGCCTCAACACACGGAAACCGCGGACCCATCGTCCGCGGTTTTTTTGTCTCCCATTGTCGATAGCCCCGCGTATCTCCGCCATGAGATTGGCTGGCGGTAGCAGGTCGACGGTCGACTATCGGTAGCAGGTCGACGTAGTCAGCGCGCTCGCGCGCGGTCTGAGATCGGAGCCCGGAGCGCGCTCCAGCGCGCTGCCTACAAAGAGTTGGCGCGCCACCAAGCGCAGACGTCGAGCACTGTCACTGAGCTTGGTTGCCAGCCCGTGGATCTGGAACCCGGATTTTTTCCGTGTCTTCATGCGCTTTCAGCAGCAAGGTGTTCGACTCATGTCCGCCGACCTCGTTGCACTCGTCACGTCCCTCGCTCAACGCGCCCGAGCCGCGTCGTTTGCGCTCGCGACGGCCCCGACGAAGGCAAAGAACGACGCTCTGCTCCAGCTCGCCGATCGGTTGGCCGCGTCAACCGACACCTTGCTCGCTGCCAATCAGCGCGACTTGACCGCCGCGCAGGCCAACGGACTGGCCGCGGCGCAGATCGACCGGCTGACGCTCACGCCGGCACGGCTAATACATCTGGCAGAAAGCGTTCGAGAGGTGTCCGCCCTTCCCGATCCCGTGGGCGAGCTCCTCGAAGAGACCACCCGTCCCAATGGTCTGATCCTGCGCAAGGTGCGCGTTCCGATTGGCGTGGTGGGTATCGTTTACGAGTCACGCCCCAACGTGACGATCGAATGTGCCGTGCTCTGCCTTAAGAGCGGCAATGCGGCGATCCTCCGCGGCGGAAAAGAGAGTTTCCACACGAACACCGCGCTTGCGGCGCTGATCGCCGAAGTGCTCTCAACGACTTCGTTGCCGGCTGACTCGGTCCTGCTGATTCCGACAACCGATCGCGCTGCGCTCACCACACTGCTCAAGCTCGACACGCTGATTCATTGTATCATCCCGCGCGGGGGCGAAGGGCTCATTCGATTCGTCGCGGAAAACAGTACCATCCCGGTCATCAAGCACTACAAGGGCGTGTGCTTCATCTACGTCGACCAAGCTGCGGATCTCGCGATGGCCCAAAAGATCATCGTGAATGCGAAAATCTCGCGTCCCGGTGTGTGCAATGCCGCGGAGCAGCTGCTGGTTCATGAGTCGATCGCGCAGCAGGCTCTGCCCGCAATCGCCCGCGCGCTGCACGCGGCTCACAGCGTCGAACTCCGCTGCGATCCCGCGAGTGCCGCCATCCTCGCGAAGGAAAACATCCCGCATTCACCGGCCACGTCGGCGGATTTCTCGGCCGAATTCCTCGACTACATTCTGGCCGTCCGGATCACGCCATCCCTCGAAGACGCGGTGAACGTGATCAACCGCGACAGCTCGAATCACACCGACGCGATCATCACCGCGAACGAAACGTCGGCCCAACGCTTCCTCGCGGCGGTTGATAGTGCAGCCGTTGTTTGGAACGCCAGCACGCGCTTCAACGACGGCTTCGAATTTGGTCTCGGTGCAGAAATCGGCATCAGCACGGATCGTCTGCACGCGCGCGGACCGATGGGACTGCGCGAACTCTGCAGCTACAAGTGGCTCGTCACCGGAACAGGCCAGATTCGCCCCTGAGCCGAGCGGCTGTTGGCTCCTCGCGACCGTGAGATTCGTCGTGCTCACCGGACGTCCTGCGGTCGGAAAGCTGACCGTTGCACGCGAACTGCACCAACTCTGCGGCGGGCGTGCTCGAGCGCTGCACCGGCACCGAGTGGGTGAGCGCGGCGGCGATTCCCGCCACCCGCACCTGCAAGACCATCAAGGACGCGAACGCGGGGGCGACCAACGGCAACTACACCCTGGTGGCGGCGGGCCGGGCGTTT
>JBDSPT010000078.1:0-7355 GCA_039930205.1 Opitutus sp.
TATGCTCTGCTCGCGGGCGCGCGTGAACATGAAGCTGCTTCGCGACGGGTTGTTGTCGAAGAACGGCGACGAGCAAACGCGCCTGGTGAACACGGCCGACGAGTTCTCGAAGGCGCCTATATTCATCGATGATTCGAGTGCGCTTTCGATCATGCAGCTCCGAGCCAAAGCGCGCCGGATCCATTCCCGGACGCCCTTGGGCTTCATTGTAGTCGATTACTTGCAGCTGATGAGCCCGACCGATGCCAAAGTGCCTCGTGAGCAGCAGGTGGCGGAGGCCTCTCGCGGATTAAAGTCACTGGCGAAGGAACTGAACGTGCCGGTCCTTGTATTATCCCAACTCAACCGCTCCTCCGAGAAGGAAAACCGCACTCCGCGACTGGCGGATCTGCGCGAATCCGGCTCGATCGAGCAAGATGCTGACGTTGTTCTCATGCTCGCCCGACCCAAAGACGCCGACGAAAAATTCCAAGTCGCCGCCGACTCAGCCGAGTTAATCGTTGCCAAGCAACGAAACGGGCCGGTAGGAGAATTGAAGCTTACGTTCCTCCGAGATATCACCCGCTTTGAAAACTTCACTCAGTAACCCGCTTCGCCGGGTCACCGGTTACCATCTTCTCGCATTTTTCTGGCTGACCGTAAGTGGGGTGCCGGTCGTTGCTCAGGGAACGCGTCCCGCTGCTGCTCAAGGACAGGCCGAAGCGCCGACTTATCAGGTCGGCACGGTTACAGTTAAGTTCGTCGGAACGGCGATCGTGAATGAACAGGTGGTTCGCGCCAACATGCAGGTGCGCGAGGGCGGCGAGTTGGATGATGCCATGCTCGATCGCGATATCCGGTCGCTCTATCGCACGGGTCTGTTCGAGTTCATCGAGATCAAGCGTGAGGCGGTCAATGATCGGGTGTTTAATCTGGTGGTTGAGGTCACGCCTAAATTCCGGGTGCTCTCGATTCGTTACGAGGGCAATAAGAGGGTGAAGTCACGGCGCCTCGAGAAGGAGATCAAGACCCGGCCAAATGTCGCGTTGGACGAACGCCAGGTGAAGGAAGACGCGGAGAAAATCCGCGAGTATTACCAAAAGGCCGGCTATAATCAGGTCTCGGTAAATTATACGATTGAGCGCGACCGGGCCACGAGCTTCGGCACCGTCATTTTCAAGATCAAAGAAGGTGAGAAGGTCCGCATCGCGGACGTTCGATTCACGGGCAATGATCACATCAAGAGCAAGCGGCTGCGGAAGGAAATGGAGACCAAGAAATGGTGGATGTTCTCCTGGCTCCTGGGTACCGGCCGTTTGAAGGACGACGAGTTCGACGACGATTTGAACAAACTCCGCGACTACTATCGCGAACAAGGCTTCCTCGATATCGAAATCGCGCCGGAGAAAATCGCTTTCGATTATCCAAAGCCTGATCGGCTGGTGATCACGATCGGGGTCACGGAGGGACGTCGCTACAAAATCGGTGATATCACTTTCACGAATAACAAGCTCCACCCGACGTCGATTTTGCGGCGCGTCATCCGGCAACGAAGCGGCGCAATCTTCACCCCTTCGAAGCTGGATAAGGACGTTGAGCGTCTCGAGGACTTTTACGGCCACGATGGCTATCTCGACACGCGCGTTCGACTGGTGCGCAAGCCGAACGTCGCGACCGGCAACATCGACATCGAGTACAACATCACGGAGAGCGAGAAGTTCAACGTGGAGTCGCTCGCAATCGAAGGTAACACGAAGACGAAGAGCATCGTGATTGTTCGCGAACTGGTCCTTGGTCCCGGCGACGTGTTCGACACGGTGCGGATGAAGATCAGCAAACTCCGGTTGGAGAACACGCGCTTCTTCGAGGATGTGAGCGTTACGCCCCAGGAAACCAACATCCCCGGCCGGCGGAATCTGCGCATTGCGGTCAAGGAAGGTCGTACGGGCAATCTCTCGTTCGGTGCGGGTTTCAG
The DNA here is from genome assembly GCA_039930205.1 of Opitutus sp. GTDB lineage: Bacteria > Verrucomicrobiota > Verrucomicrobiia > Opitutales > Opitutaceae > Opitutus. Next base: position 1,955 of record JBDSPT010000078.1, read on the forward strand.
CTCGTTGGAACGCGCGACGGTGTTCGCCGAAATTTCGCAGGGTAATTTCGATCTCTTCAACCGCCACTCGCTCTTCCAGGGCGACGGACAAAAATTCCGGCTGAAGTTATCCCTCGGTTCCCTCTCCAGCGAAATCGCGATGAACTTCGAAGAGCCCTATCTGTTCGAGCAACAGCTGGCGCTTGGCTTCAACCTCTTCCGGACCAGTTCCGAGTACAACAGCACGTTCTACACGGAAATCGCGACCGGTGGTGAGGTTTACCTCCGCAAACGTTTGTTCGGATTGGTGGAAGGTCGTCTGTCTTACACCTATCAAGTGATCTCGATCGAGAACGTGTCACCCAATGCATCGCCGATTCTGCAGGCATTGGCCGGGGATAATCCGGTTTCGAAAGTCGGCTTGCAGCTCCTGCGCGACACTCGTGACAAGATCATCAATACCACGAGCGGCAACCGGATTGAATTCAACACGGCATTTGCGGGCGGTGCCTTGGGTGGAAAAGACAATTTCTATAGCATGGAAGTCCGTGGCTCGCAGTTCTTCCCCGTATTCGAGACCCAAGCGCAGGTCCTCAGCTTGATTGCGCGTGGTGGCGTCATCCAGAACTTCGGGGACAGCAGCACGGTCGCTCCTTACAATCGCTTCTATTTGGGCGGGCCGACCACGTTGCGCGGCTTCGAGTATCGCGAAGTGAGTCCTCGCGACGAGTTTGGCGAGGTTATCGGCGGTAAATCGTATGCCTTCTTCAGCGCCGAGTATTCGTTGGATATCGTTAGCCCAATCCGTTTTGCGGTGTTCTACGACGCCGGCTTCGTGAACAAGGGAGCCTACGACTTCAGCCCGACCAATTTCACGGACAACTTCGGGTTCGGCCTTCGCCTCTTTGTTGCCGGGTCACCGCTCAGCCTTGATTTCGGTATTCCGCTGACGGGCGACAAACGGGCAAAACAGGGAAATCAGTTCAACTTTTCCTTTGGCACGCGCTACTGATTCCGTTTTGGTTTCCGTTCTCTTTCTCATTTCACTACCCATCCATGAATAAATCCATTCAGTCCTTGCTTGCTCTGGCTGCGTTCGGCGCGACCGCGCTGTTCGCCCAAGCTCAGCCAGCGCCCAAGATCCTCACCGTTGATATGGCCAAGCTGTACGACGGCCACTACAAGACCGAGGAGCAGAACGCCAAGCTCCGTGGCGATGAACAGAAAGCCCAGGAAGAGCTCGAGAAACTCAACAAGGAAGGGAATACCCTCGTCGAAAAGTACAAGGAGTTGGTCGACCAATCGAACAATCCCGCCGCGACTGCCGATGCAAAGTCGAAGGCGCAGACGGAAGCTCAGAAGTTGCTGCAGGACATTCAGCGCAAGCAGGGCGAAGTGCAGAGCTTCCAGCAGAACACCCGCAATTCGCTCCAGCAGCGGATTCAGAATTTCCGCAGCTTGATGGTCGAAGAGATCAGCAAGACCGCGGTCGAGATCGCCAAGCGCAAGGGTGCCACGTTCCTGATCGACAAGTCCGGTCCCACCCTGATCGGCGTTTCCAACGTGCTGTATGCGGACACGTCCTACGACATTACTGATGAAGTATCGAAGGAAGTGAACAAGGACCGTCCTGCTGGTTCTGCTGCTGCTCCGGCCGCAGCGTCGAAGGCCGCTGATCCTGCACCTGGTGCACCGATGATCACGGTTCCCGGCGTCGCGCCGAAGAAGTAATCCAGTCTTGATCCAAAGCCCCGCTCGATTCGAGCGGGGCTTTTTTGTGTCCCGCTGCCGTGGAAGTTTGCTGAATTGCACCGGTCCGCTTTTTTCCCACGCTGAATTTCATGCAGGTTTCATTCACCCCAGCGGAGATTCTTGCCATCGCAGAACCACGGGAGACGCGCGGTTCGACCTTGGAGGTGATCCGCCGCGTGTCCGCCCTGAGCTTGGGCACTGCCGGTGATCTGACATTTCTCGGAAATGCGAAGTACAAAGCGGAGGTGGCCGATACCCGTGCCTCGATCGTTTTGCTGCCGAAAGATTACGTCGGTCATCCGGTGGAGAATCAGCTGTTCGTGCTGGTTGAAAACCCTTCGCTCGTCCTTTCCCGAATCTGTGGGCGGATTGAGCAGCGCTTGTGGCCGAAACCTCTGCCTGGAATCCATTCGACGGCGCTGGTGGATTCGAAGGCGAAGATTGCGGCGTCAGCCACGATCGGTCCTTTTTGCATCGTCGAAGCAGGGGCCGAGATTGGCGAGCGGACTCATTTGCAGGCTCAGGTCTTTATCGGTCGGGAAACCAAGATCGGGGATGATTGCTGGATTATGCCAGGCGGGGTGATCGAAGCTGAGTGCACCTTGCAGAATCGTGTGCGACTCCAGCCCGGCGTGGTCATCGGCTCAGATGGATTCGGATACGAGTTCGTTGGCGGGCGACACGAGAAGGTCCCGCAGATCGGGACGGTCATTGTGGAAGACGATGTGGAGATCGGTTCCAACACGACGATCGACCGGGCGCGCTTCAGCCGAACTGTAATTGGTGCGGGCACCAAGATCGATAATCTCGTCCAGATCGGACATAACGTTCTCATCGGGAAACATTGTTTGCTGTGCGCGCAAGTGGGTATTGCGGGCAGCGCTACGATCCATGATTTCGTCGTCATGGGCGGTCAGGCTGCGGCGGGCGGACATATTACGATTGGCAAAGGTGTGAAAGCAGGTGGGCAGGCTGGCATCGGCAGCGACGTGGCTGCAGGTACGTTCGTCAACGGCACGCCCGCGATCCCGTTCATGCTCGAACGCCGAATCGCGGTCCTCAAAAATCGGCTGCCGGATTTGTTCAAACGGGTGGATGCTTTGGAAGAGCAGCTAAAAAAGTCTTCCTCCTAACGCGTCCGCCCGCAAGATCGCGCGCATGGGCGAATCGCGGCTTAAAATTTTCTCTGGAAACTCGAACCGCGCACTGGCGGAAGAAATTTGCCGATCCATTGGCGTGCCGCTCGGAGAGGCGACGGTGACGAGCTTTCCGGATGGTGAGACATTCGTGAAGATCAACGAGAACGTTCGTGGTCACGACGTCTTCATCATTCAGTCGACCTGCCCTCCAACGAATCACCATTTGATGGAACTGCTGATCATGATCGACGCGGCGCGGCGGGCGTCGGCCGCCCGAATCACGGCGGTGCTACCATTTTACGGATACGCACGTCAGGATCGCAAAGATCAACCGCGGGTTCCGATCACCGCCAAGTTGGTGGCGAATCTCATTGTCGCAGCGGGAGCAACTCGGGTGTTGACGATGGATCTGCACAGCCAGCAGATCCAAGGTTTCTTCGATATCCCGGTCGATCATCTGTACGCATCGCCGGTATTCTTCGAGTACTTCGCGAAGCGTAAAACCGACCGGACGCTCGTGGTTTGTTCGCCGGATGTCGGCGGAATGAAGATGGCAGCGGCGTATGCGGATGTGCTCGGCGCGGCATTGGGCTTGGTGGCGAAAAAGCGGAAGAATGCGACGACCGTGGAAGCCATGAACGTCGTCGGCGACGTTGCAGGCTGTGACGTTCTGCTGGTTGACGACATCACGGAAACGGCGGGTACACTTGTCGCGGCTGCAAAAATCCTGCGCGAGCACGGAGCCGTGAACATTACGGCCGCGGTCAGTCATTGCGTGTTGAATGACGTCGCGTTGGAACGGCTGAAATCGGGTCTGATCGACGAGTTGATTACCACCAACTCGACCCCTGTCGATCCGAAGGGACTTCCGATCACGGTGCTCAGCATTGCGAAGCTGCTTGGCCAGGCGATCATCCGGATCAACAGCAACGAGAGCGTCACCGGACTGTTCCGCATCAAAGGATTCTGAGGCTTAGGACAGTCGCTGCCTCAGCACGCTGCCCTTAACCCGCCTGAATGGTTAACAGCCGGTGGCGGCCAGGAGATGCTACCCCGGGTTGCACGGACCTGTACGGTCGCAGAGCCTTCTCGCGGTTGCGGACTACGTTAACATCGATACGACTTCCTTCACGCATGAACCCACTCCGCATCCCCGCATTCCTGTTTCTATTGAGCGGTTTCACCGTAGGACTGATCGCGAAAGAGGCGCCGCCGGTGCGCGTCATGCCGACGCTGAAGCTTGATGCGAGCCCCGTGAGCGAAGGTAAAGCTCCGGTGGTCGCGAGCTACGCTGACATCCTGGAGCCGGTGCAAACCGCCGTTGTGTCGGTGTATTCGAAAAAGATCGTACGTCAGCGCGTCGCAGTGAATCCGCTCCTGCGGCAATTCTTCGGTGACAGCGTTCCGGACCAGGAACGCGCGCGGCCCGAGGAAGGGCTCGGCTCTGGCGTCATCGTCTCGCCTGATGGCTATATTCTAACGAACAACCATGTCGTTGAAGGTGCTGACGAATTGAAAGTGCTACTGGCCGATGAGCGTGAGCTGATCGCGAAGGTCATCGGAGCGGATCCCAAAACCGACATTGCCGTGATCAAGATCGATGCTGAAAAGCTTCCGGTGATCACCCTCGCGGACAGCGATAACATCCGGGTGGGTGATGTGGTGTTTGCGGTCGGTAATCCACTCGGCGTCGGTCAGACGGTCACGATGGGAATCGTTTCTGCAAAGGGCCGCAGCGTGGGAATCCTTGAGGAAGTCGCCGGTTATGAATCATTCATTCAAACCGATGCCGCCATCAACATGGGCAATTCGGGCGGAGCGTTGGTTGATGCCAAAGGGCGTTTGGTTGGCATCAATAGCGCGATCCTCTCGCCCTCTCGCGGCAACATTGGAATCGGCTTTGCTGTCCCCACCAATCTCGCGTCCACCGTCATGCATGGCTTGATCGAGACGGGATCGGTATCACGGGGCTATCTGGGCGTGGCTTCGGAAACTTTGACTGCAGATCATGCAGAAGCGCTCGGACTCGATCGCAAAACCAAGGGAGTGATGGTGACTGACGTATATCCTGGCACTCCGGCCGAAGTCGCCGGGTTGAAGCGGGGCGACGTTATCCTCACGATCAACGGGAAGACCGTGTCGAGTTTGCGGGATCTTCGGGTGCTGATTGCTCAGACAGCTCCTGGCTCGAAGGTGAAACTGAAGGTGCTCCGCGACGGCAAGGATCGGTTGGTCGAAGCTGCGCTTGGCAAACTCGATGAGAAGCCCGACGAGTTACTGGCTGGCGTGTCTGTTACGCCGCTCAACCAAGAAACACGGCGGCGCTTGAACATCCCAGCACGATTGAACGGGCTCCTGATCACGAGCGTTGACGATAATTCGGATTACGCTGATCGGCTGGCGACGGATGTGCTTATTCTGCAGATCGATCGAGAGGATGTGAGTGATCTGGATTCAGCGCGGAAAGCCCTCACGCCCGGCCGACACATGCTCTTTGTGTATTTCCGTGGCGCACTCCGCGTGGTCGGAAT
>JBDSPT010000079.1:0-2724 GCA_039930205.1 Opitutus sp.
GTATTTCATCGCATTGTCGAGCAGGTTTTGGACGGCTTGCCGGAGGAGCAAAGCGTCGGTGTCCGCCTCGGCCTCGACGACCTCCGCGAGAATCCTCTGATTCTTCTCTTCCGCCAGAATGGTGGCATCCTCCACGCATTGTTGCGCCAGTCGATCCAGGCGCACGCTTGTGCGTTCGAGCATGTTGGCACCGCCCTCCGCCCGCGCGAGTTGAAGCAGTTTCTCCACGAGCAACTGGAGTCGTTGGGCTTCCTCCAGCATGCTGCCAACGACGTCGCGATAGTCTTTGATGGAGTTGGATCGCAGCGCGACCTCGCCCACGCTGCGCAAGGTGGCGAGCGGAGTGAGCAGCTCATGCGCGGCGTCGGCGACAAACCGTTCCAACGTCAAAAAAGAGTCTTCGACGCGCGTAAGTGTCGTGTTGAAAACGATCGTCAACCGGCCCAGTTCGTCACGTGGGTTGGAGACCGTGAGTCGCTGGCTGAGATGGCTCGCGCTTATTTCATTCGCTTCGCGGACCATTTGATCCAGCGGTTTGAGCCACTGTCGGGTGAGGGCGTACCCACCGAGCACGAGGATCGCGACGACCACCGGCAAAGCGATCGCGATGATCAGAATCAGTGCGCCCAGTGCATTCACGGCGGGCTCGTGGATGGTCATCACGCGGAGCATCCAGGCGTGATTATCGTTCGAGACCGCAAAGGGCACCGACAAGACGCGCAGCCGGACGTCCGGCGACACGTTAAATACGGAGATCGTCTCGCGCCCCGGTGCGGGCGCGGTGGGGAGTCGTTCCAGCCGATCATCATCGAAGGGCCAGAATCTCCGGATCAGTTGTCCCTCTGCGTTCCAGATTTCGAACCACGGGTTCTTGGCAGACCACGCAGCGCCTGCTGCCACTTCCTTATTTCGCCAGAGCACGCGGCCGTCTGACTCCACCCGCAGTTGCTGCCGAACGGACGCGAGATCCACCTGCAGAGTGTGGTCGAGTGGCTGGCCCATGTTGTAGGCGACGAAGAAATAAACGGTCGCACTGAACGCCGTGAGCAAGATGGTCCCGCCGAGCGCGTACCACGCGGCCAGTCGGAAGCGCAAACTGCGATGCTGCCACCAGCGTCTCATGCCGGCGCCTTGCCCAGCAGGTAACCGACGCCCCGAAACGTGTGGAGCAGTTGCGCCCGTGAACCGCCGTCAAGTTTTCGGCGCAGTCGCATGATCTGCACGTCAATGACGTTGTTGAGCGACGTGAAGCGTCGCGTTTGCTTCCAGACATCCCGCTCCAGCATCTCGCGGGTGACCACCTGCCCCTGGTACCGGATGAGATACTCGAGGATGTCCGCTTCGCGCGGGGTCAACGGGATTTCATCGGCGTCACGAAAGGCCACTCGCGCCCGCGGATCGAGGCGCAGGTCCTCACAGCTCAAATGACTGCCGGCACTCAGGACGGGCCGGCGCAACAACGCGCGCGAGCGGGCCAGGAGTTCGGCAAATGCGAACGGCTTGGTGAGATAGTCATCCGCGCCCCCTTCCAATCCCGCCACGCGATCACCGACCGCATCCCGTACTGTCAGCATTAATACGGGGGTGTGGGTGCCTCGGGCGCGAACGTGCCGGAGCACGGCAATGCCGTCCAGGCCGGGCAGCATCCAGTCGAGCACCACCAGATCAAACGCCTGGGCGTCAATCAGCCGCAGCGCGGTTTCTCCGTCTTCAGCCGTGGTGACCGACCAGCGTTCCAGCGAGAACCCTTCAGCCACAGACGTCCTCATCTTGATCTCATCCTCGACGATGAGCACGTGAGGCGCGGTGGAGGTGGTGGTTTGCATGGATGACGTCGGGCGGAACGAGCGTCCGTGAGTGCTGAAGGCGTCGGCGGATTCCGACGGCGTGCAAGTGCCGCGGCTGGGCGGCGGTTCGCGCTGCGACGGATCTTCTTATGCTTGCAACGGCTGCTGACGCACAAGGTTCAACTTACATTTTGGACAGGTGCGGGATCTTGGCCCACCCGCGCGCAGCCGGAGCGAGGGCGCGGGGACTTAAGGCCGGAGGCCTGACGTTTTTGTCAGCATAGGAGTGTCGTCTGATCAGCCACCCAGTTGTTCCCTGCGGCATGGTCTTCAATTCGCTCGCCCAGTCCTCCTCACCGTTGGACTCCGTCCCGGTCACGATTCGAAAACCCAGCAGCCGGCGCGTCAGGAAGAATATCCGGGTACCTTTGAAGCCGCGGGCTCCGTCGCGCCCGCGGGTGGCGATGATTTCCACTCATGGCTACGTGGCGGCCAATCCACCGCTCGGGGCGGCGGATACCGGCGGACAGGTCGTGTACGTGCTTGAGCTCTCACGGAAACTCGCACTCCTCGGCTACGAGGTCGACATCTGGACGCGACAGTTTGAATCGCAACCACAAATCGAATACGTGGCGGATCACGTGCGAATCATTCGCATGCCCTGCGGCGGACCGGAATTCATCCGCAAAGAGTACCTGTACGAGCATCTCGATGAGTGGACCGCACACGCGCTCCGTTTCATCCACGCGAACGGTCTGCAGTACAGTTTCATCAACAGCCATTACTGGGATGCTGGTCTCGCCGGGCAGAAGCTGTGCCCGGTGCTGCAGGTGCCCCACCTGCACACGCCGCATTCGCTGGGGATTTGGAAGCAGCGACAGATGGCGACGGACTTCCCGCAATCGGCTCCGGAATTCGAGAAGCGCTACAATTTCCT
>JBDSPT010000080.1:0-2873 GCA_039930205.1 Opitutus sp.
GGCGCCAACGGCTCAACCAAGGTCCTGAAGGAAAAAACGCCGCTCAAGGTCGGCGAGATCCTCGACGCCTCAGCCCTCCGGAAACATGCGCTGGTGTCCTTCATCGATCAGCAGATCGCCAAAGCCAAGGCCGACGGCGTCCTCTTTTCGGTCCACCTGAAAGCGACGATGATGAAGGTCTCGGACCCGATCATTTTCGGTCACTTCGTCCGGGTATTCTTCAAAGACCTGTTTGCCAGACACGCCGCGACGTTCTCCGAGCTCGGCGTCGATCTTAACAACGGCTTCGGCGATCTCCTCGCCAAGATCGAGAAGCTTCCCGCCGCGAAGAAGGCGGAGATTGATGCGGATATCCAAGCCGCCTACGCGAACGGTCCGGCCATCGCGATGGTCAATTCCGACAAGGGCATCACGAATCTCCACGTGCCGAGCGACGTCATCGTCGACGCCTCGATGCCGGCGATGATTCGTTCCTCGGGAAAGATGTGGGATGTCAAAGGCAAGCTGCAGGACACTCTCGCGGTGATCCCGGATAGCAGCTATGCCGGCGTGTATCAGACCACGATCGACTTCTGCCGGAAGAACGGCGCCTTCGATCCGAAGACGATGGGCTCCGTTCCGAACGTGGGTCTCATGGCGCAAGCCGCGGAAGAATACGGTTCGCACAACAAGACGTTCCAGATCGACGGCAAGGGCACGGTACGTGTCACCGACGAGTCGGGCAAAGTTCTCCTGGAAACGGCGGTGGACGAAGGCGACATCTGGCGCGCCTGCCAAACCAAGGATGCGCCGGTGCAGGATTGGGTGAAGCTCGCGGTCAATCGCGCCCGTGCCAGCCACACCCCCGCGATTTTCTGGCTCGATGAAAAACGCGCGCACGATCGCGAGATCATTGCGAAGGTGAAGCGGTATCTGGCGAACCACGACACCAACACTCTCGACATCCGCATTCTTGCACCCGCCCAGGCAACCCAAGTGACTCTCGAGCGTTTGAAAGCGGGTCAGGATACGATCTCCGTCACCGGCAACGTGCTGCGAGATTACCTCACCGACCTCTTCCCCATTCTCGAACTCGGCACCAGCGCGAAGATGCTCTCGATCGTCCCGTTGATGAACGGCGGCGGTCTGTTTGAAACGGGCGCCGGCGGTTCCGCCCCCAAGCACGTCGAGCAGTTCGTCCAGGAAAACTATCTGCGTTGGGATTCGCTTGGTGAGTTCCTGGCCCTCGCGGTTTCGTTCGAGCACCTGAGTGAAACCTTCAAGAACGCGAAGGCCAAGGTGCTCGCCGACACCCTCGATGCGGCCACGGGGAAATTCCTCGATCACGATCGTTCGCCTGGCCGCAAGCTCGGCACGATCGACAACCGCGGCAGTCACTTCTACCTCGCGTTGTACTGGGCGCAGGAATTGGCCGCACAGACGAAGGACGAAGAACTGAAAAAACACTTCACTCCGATCGCCGAAAAATTGCTGACCGCGGAGAAGACAATCGTGGCAGAACTTCTCGCCGTGCAGGGCAAGCCGGTGGACATCGGTGGCTACTATCAACCGAACGACGCGCTGGCGTCCGCCGCCATGCGCCCGAGCCAGACCTTCAACGAAATTCTCGCCACCGTCTGAGTGTAGGTAGCGCGATCGCGCGCGGTCAAACGAGAGATCCTAAATTACGCCTGCCTTTCACGTCACGAAAGGTAGGCCATCCGTCGATCCGCGCTCCCTCAACCACCTTCCGCAGTCCCTGATTGACCGAGCAAGGCCGCGATCGTTTTCCCTTCTGACACAAACCGCCGGGCCATGGATCATCTCTCCGTTGGTGAATTTTGGAATCAAAACGCGGAAGCGTGGACGAAGCTCTCGCGCGCCGGTTACGACGTGTACCGCGATCAGCTCAACACGCCGGCGTTCTTCAACATCTTGCCACCCGTCGCGGGACTGCCGGGCATCGATCTCGGTTGCGGCGAAGGCCACAACACGCGTCTGCTCGCGAAACGTGGCGCCCGGATGACCGGGATCGACATCGCCAGCGTATTCATCCGGCACGCACAGTCGGAGGAAGCGCGCGCTCCGCTCGGCATCACTTATCGCGAAGCCAGCGCCGTCGCCCTGCCGTTTCCAGACGGCGCCTTCGCTTTCGCCACCGCCTTCATGGCTTTCATGGACATACCGGAGACGGAGCGGGTTTTGACCGAAGCGTTTCGGGTGCTGCAGCCCGGCGGGTTTCTCCAGTTCTCAATTCTGCATCCGTGCTTCAATCCGCCGCATCGGCGCACGCTGAAGGATGAGGAGGGCACCACGTACGCGATCGAAGTTGGAGATTACTTTGTCGATGCGCGTGGTCGAATCGACGAGTGGACCTTCAACTCTGTCCCGACATCCAGTCGAGACCGGCAGCCTAAATTCAAGATTCCCCGGTTCCACCGACCGGTCGGCCAGTGGATCAATCTCCTCATTGCGGCCGGCTTTGTGATCGAGTGCTGCGAAGAGCCCTATCCGTCTGATGGTACCGTCGCGGCACATCCGGCGCTCCAGCACGCGCAAGTCGCCGCGTATTTCCTGCACGTCCGCGTGCGGAAGCCAGCAATTGCAACGGCCGGAGCTTAGTCGGGTGTTCGGTGTCGGCGCGACGCAATCAGATCAGACGTCGGCTCTTCTCCGAAATGTAGACAGCGCGCTCGCGCGCGGTCAGAGATCGAGATGAACCACCGGGACACCGAGGAGATGGAGGCAGATTCAGAATAATGCAGTCATTTGAATTGGGAACCGTGCGCTCGTTACGTTCGTGGTTAAATCAACCCCTCGACCGCGCGCGAGCGCGCTTCCTACGACGGCGGAGTCTCGCATTTCGACGACCCGTTGCGCGGCATTTTAGCCCT
>JBDSPT010000081.1:0-11206 GCA_039930205.1 Opitutus sp.
GGTCGCCGAAGGACTCACGAACAAGGAAGTGGGAGATAAGCTCAACCTCAGCGATAACACCGTGAAGAACTACCTGGTCACTGTATTCGAGAAACTACAGGTGAAGCGGCGGTCTCAAGCGGCGGCACTTTACGGTCAGCAAAAGAAGAGCAGTTCGAATATGCACTGAGGTGTGACAACTTTTTAGCTGCCACCTCGTTTATAGTCTCAAGTTTTGACCGGGCATTGACGACTATAGACTCCACCTAGACCTAATCAGACCTACTGCGGGCAGAGCCAAAAAAGGCGCGCTCGCAGGCTGTAGCGTGGGAAAATCGTGCCGATAAAGCGGCATCGTGAATTCCATTTCGACCACGGGCCGCGCTGCCGCATCGTCACCCCGGATACACCGTTCCAGCGAGTCCGGATTCACCCTGATCGAGGTAACGATCGCCACCATCGTCATGGCGTTTGTGCTCATTACATCGATTACGGCGATGCAACAGGGATTCAAATCCCTCGACACGGCGCGCAATCTGACGATCGCCGGCCAGATCATGCAGAGTGAGTTGGAGAAGATGCGCATGTACCCCTGGACCGGTACGAACGGCGTGTCCACGTTGACCACCTCGTCCAACGTCACGATCGATACCGTCTTCACAGCCAATCAGAATATCGGCAACCGCTTCACCATGGCCCGGGACGTCATCGATATCGTCACCGGGACCAGCGCCGCCATGCGTCGTATCACTCTCACAGTTACCTGGAGGAACTACGATGGTCGGTTTCTCTCCCGGAGCTACGCCACCTTCTACGGTCAAAACGGACTCTATGATTATTACTACAACTCACTCTAGTCAGCGTCGCGGGGCGTTTACGTTGGTCGAAGTGATGGTCGCTGCGACCATCGGCAGCTTCGTCCTCGCCGGCGTCCTTACCGCTTTTCTCCTGCTGACCCGCAGCGCCACCAACGCGGCGAACTACAGTATCATGGAAACTCAATCGCGAAAAGCGCTCGAAGAACTGGGCCAGGATCTTCGGATGGCGAAGGACGCGACGTGGAACAGCGCAACATCGATCACGCTCGAAATCCCAGACAACTATACCTCCACCAGCAACCTGGTAACCTACGCCTATCAAGTTTCTGGTGGTGTCGGCCAGTTCTATCGGATGCCTGGAGCCGCCTCGGCCAGCAATGCCAAAACGGTCCTGGTCAGGAACGTGTCGTCAGATTTTGCATTTTCGCGGTTCGACCGAATCGGCGCACCTCTGAGTTCAACCGTGCCAGGAACCGTGGCGGCGGCATCGGCTCTCAACATCCAGACAAAGCGTATTCAGCTGTACATGACGGTAAGGAGCACATCGAAAACGGTCGTCGCCGCGACCAACACCATCCTTTCCGCCTCCTTCATTCTTCGCAACAAGCTGACCTCCTGATCACCATGTCATTCTCACGCTCTGACAAGTTGCGCCGTGGTTCCGTGTTGATCACCTCGTTGATCTTTGCCGCGATCACCGGCGTCGCCCTCGCCAGCTACCTGGCCCTTTGTCGCAGTTCTCTTCAGCTCGCGAATCGATCGTTCTACGCCAACTCGGCCATGAACGTGGCGGAAATCGGCATCGAGCAGACTTTGGCTTGCTTCAACAATATCGACAATGTCGGCAGTCCGACGGCCTGGCCGTCGGCCGCCACGGCAGCCACCACAACTCTGCCGGCGTTTTCCGGATGGACGCTCAATAGCGGAACCGCCACCGCGACGGGCACCTACTCGGCCCTCACCGTTGGGCCGAACACCCTGGGTTCAGTGAAGATGTACGTTCACTACTATGATGGCAGCGGCATCTACACCCCCGTGATCGTGGCCAAGTCAACGGTGCAAACTCCGAATGGGAGAAATCTGGACAAATACATTGAGGTTACCCTGCGAAAGCGTTCCCGCTATGGATACGGACTCGTGGCGTACGGGAACATCAGTTGGTCCGGCGTTCCGAGTGCAAAAAGTTGGAATTCGAATCCGGACAACGACACGTCCACCGCTGCAGTGCCCTACACCTCGATCGCGCAGAATACGGCTAACGTTGTTGTCGGCAGCGTGAATGGAAACATCAGTCTTGGAAGTGGCACCGTCTACGGATATGCCAAGACCGGCCCGGGCGGAACCATCAGCGGCGGAACGGTGCAGGGACTCACGGGCGGAGAAGATGCATCTCGGAGAACGGACGATTTCAATGCGACGTTTCCGGATCCCAGTTTGCCCACGTACGATTCGAGTGGCGCCGCTGTCACTACCGTATCTGCGGCTATCAACGGGAGCTCTGCCGTCACCGGGACGGTCATCGCGTCGGGCTCATTGAAATTTGGAGCCGGAACCGGCGCCCCGTCCCAAGTCATCGACGGCAAAACCGTGTACGTTTACGTCTTCACCGGAGCCGGTTTGATCAACCTGAACGGAAGCAACACGATCACCATGTCTGGTAATTGTATGTTCCTCATGCAGGGAAAGTCGGGCACGACGGCCATCACCATCAATGGATCTCAGGGTGTAATCATCCCGAACAACAGTTCTCTCACCGTCTATACTGATGGCAATATTACCATGAGCGGCAATTCGACGGTGAACAATAATCCTTCTCCTGATTCGATGCTGATCAAAGGCACTAACCCCACTTCGCAGACCATCAGTATTGGCGGCACCGCTGATATTAAAGCGGTCCTTGACGCTCCGCACGCGGCGGTCTCGTTGTCCGGCACGCAATCGTTCCAAGGAGCGGTGATCGCCAATACGATCAATATGAACGGAACTCCCGATTTCATCTACGACGATTCGCTCGCAGCCATCACCACGGGCAATCCGTACGGAATTTCGAAGTGGAAAGAACTGCAGTCGAATACCGAACGAGCAGCGTACTCTTCGTCGCTCAACTTCTAGCATTTATGTTCGACCGTGAGCCGGGTTTCGACCTGATATCGGCGTCGATAATATCAGCGGTGAAAGCCGACGCGCCGACGGCGCGTCGGTGGCGTAAGTAGTCAACAGCGGCTCGTCCGCATGCAAGTCGTCGGGCTGGCCGGCAACCAGGCAAACCCCGACTGCCAGACCCCATTCTTCGACGAAAGCGGCCAGCTTGGTGTTGATCCTGCCCGGTGCGCCTTATCCGCCTGAGCAAGTTGCCGGCAGGCAAGTGGGTGCAGTCTTGCCGCAGATTGATGCGCCAAAAGTCGAGGCCCCGGAGATCTTCGGTGGCTCGCGCTTCAAGGTGCTTGTTGTTTGGCTTCCGCTGGTAACAAACATTTTGAGGCACACCCTATGCAGGGTACCAATCTTTATGAGGAAATGCGCCGGCAAACTTGTGTGTCGTCCGAAACCCGCCTACGGGACGCACCAGTGCTTCAAAATACAGAGATTGTCGCCGGCATGCCGCGAGCCACCCGCGACCGAATAGGCCTGATTGGGGCTACTGTATTAGGCACAATAATCCGTCCATTGGTTTCTACCGGATAGTGGCCCGTCAGTGTAATATCAAAAGCAGATGCAGTCTTTATACAAATCTTCAACCAGTGGCCCGCATCGGCTTCTCCACAAGCTCGCCCGATCAAAAGCTGGTTTCACCATCATCGAGGTCGTGATTGCGGCAACCGTCATGGTGTTGGCCATCAGCGGCTCGTTGATCGTTGTTCAGCAGGGAATCCGTGCGATCGATACGGCAAGATACACCACTCTCGCGGGCCAGATTCTGCAAAGCCAGGTTGAAAAAATCCGGATGCTGACTTGGACGCAGCTCACCAGTACAACCTACGGCCCCGGGGCCACCGCCAACGCGACGTTCACGCCCGATGTAGCGTCCGCAGCAACCGCCCAGATCAATCGGTTTACCGCTGGCGGAGTGGCTGGCAGATTCTCCCAAAGTATCACGAGTGCCCCCTCGCCGTTCGATACCCAGATGAAAATCATCACGTTGACGGCCAACTGGACCGGTTCAGACGGCCGGGCCCACACGCTATCGTACACCACGCGCTATCTTCAAAATGGCATCTCTGATTTCTTCTACACGTCGCGCTGATCCCGTGTCCACGCGGGGGTTCACATTGGTCGAACTGCTGATCGCTGCCGGGTTGTCGGCCTTCATTCTGGTCGGCGTTCTATCCTCGTTTCTGATGATGGGCCGAATCTCGGCCAATATTCAGAACTACACCGAAATTGAGAACAATGCGCGCAAGGCACTGGAGATCATGAGCCGGGAAATTCGGGCGGCCTTCACCGTGACGAGCTACAGCACCACGAGTTTCTCCATTTCCCTGCCAGACTCCACCGGTTCGACGCCAAGTTTGGCGGCGGGCACTGCTCCGCTCTACAACCAGTTGGCCGGCTCCGGAGCTTATTCGGTCACCTACACCTACGATGCCACCAACAAGCGCATCACCCGCACCGGTCCTCCGGTTTACGATCCCACCGGGACATCGACCACCACGACCTTCATCAGCAACGTGCAGCAGATTACCGGTCTCGCCAACAATGATGTGTTCAACTACTATCGATATGTTAATACCGGCGCTGCGCTCGGACAGGGCTACGTCAATGGGTACACGGGCAACACCGTAACGAGCCCGAACCCCACCACCGCCATCCAGCAAATTGAGGTGAAGTTCCTGGTGAACCGCCAAAGCACAACGGTCACCAAGGCGACCAACAAGGTCCTGTCCGCCCGATTTATCCTGCGTAACAAACGTTAGTTCTCTTCCAGATGCGCTCCAAAATATCGGAAAAGGGTTCGGCGATGATTGTCGCCCTCATCTTCGCTGCAATCATTTCCATTGCCCTGGGCACCTACCTGCGGCTGGCCCTTCATTCAGTCAAGATTGCCAATCGCTCGTTCTACCTGAACGAGGCTCAGGATCTCACCGACTCGGGCTTGGAACACGCTCTTTGGTCGCTCAACAACGAAGTGACCTACACCTCCCCGAGCAACTGGACCACCGGCGGATTCACGGCTCGCAGCGGATTTGCCAATCAATACCAAGGCACTTTCCCCTCCAGTGGCACCTATTATTCACTTTCCGGAGGTGTGAAGGGACAGGTCAAAGTGTGGGTGGATAACAGCGGCGCCGTGCCGCACGCAGTTTCCAAGTCAATCGTAACCCTCGGGGATGGTAGCACACTGATAAAGATGGTTGAAACCTTCTGCCAACAGCGGTCGTTCTCCAACGGAGGCATGGTAGCCCGAAACGGAATCGATTTTAACGGCAACGTCATGATCGACAGCTGGATTTCCTACGATGACGACGGATCAACTCTAAACGACGTGCCTTACTCGAACGCAGTGAGACGGACGGAAGCCCACATCGCCAGCCCTTCTCTAATCACGGTCCAGAACGCTGATGTCTTCGGCTACGCTTCGATCGGAACGGACGACAATACCGGTATTTCAGTGGGAGCCACCGGCAAACTCGCGGGCAGTTTTGGGGCGGGCAACGGGATCGACTCCAGCCGAATCACTTATGATTTCACCGCGAGCTTTCCGGATGTCACTCCGGTGCCGACGGGCGGATCGAGCCTTGGAACCATTAACTCCACCACCACCCTCACGACCGGAACATACCAAGCCGCGGCGATCAATCTCAGCGGTGGCGGAAAAACCCTTGAGATAGGTACAGGAGGGGCGACGCCGACAATTGCGACGGTTACCTTGGTCGTTTCCGGCAACGTGGGCCTCAGCGGCAATGTAGCAATAATTATAAATCCTGGGTCCAAGCTCACCCTGTACGTCGGAGGCGACATGACGGCCACTGGCGCCGCCGCCATTCAGAACGGTGGATCCACGGTCGCCACCATGGATATGCCGAGTTCGTTCACTTTGTTGGGCACTCGCACCGCGGCCCAGATCGCCGGAGGAATGAGTATGCAAACGTGGGACATCAAAGGGACCAGCTATCTCAGTTGCGCCACGTTCGCGCCGAATGCCAACATTTCTGTCAATGGCACGGGCGATACTTTCGGCTCGGTCGTGGGCAACGCGGTTCACATGGTCGGCAGCGGAAATTTTCACCAAGACGAATCTCTCTCGAACGTTCGAACCACCGGTTTGTGGGAACTCACCAAATGGCGTGAGCTGACCCTTGCGGCTGATCGGGGGACTTACTCAACTGAATTGGGTTTCTAGCTGAGGCCGGAAGCGATTCCCGTCGGGGCTCGCATTGGCGACAGTACTGCCCGACACGGCGTCCTTGCTTCGTGACTATGGGGCGGGTCATCCAGTCACTTTTTTGCCTTCGATCTGCTCGGATCCTTCGTGCCGACTCCAGGCAGAGGATCGATCTCCAAAAGCAAAAGCGCCCCGTTTATGTCGGAGGCATATCCGACATGGTTGTACTGATAACTCCGGAAAGGCAGCGCTCACGGAAGCTCAGTTCGAGGAAGATTTAGACGAGGGCCGAGGATTGGAGGCCACCCCGCTCACAACAACCAAGTGGATCAAGTAGGCGCGCCCGTTGGCTCATCGCCAGGCTACCAATCACGGTCTTGGTGCTCATGACTTGGCTCATGTGGCAACTGCCCTCCTCCGTGGGTGTAACGAAGTTGGGAGCTTCGATCTGGCGGCCACCCCACTTGCCGGTATGGAGGGGCTGAAGGTCTTTGCTCCCGTCTGAAGGCTCAAACGTCGCGACCTCGACTGAACGCCTCCTCAAGCAATCCCCACCGTTTTCACTCCAATTGAATCAGGAGCTGTTGGGGAATTCTGTCATTCCGAGGAATTCCGTTCCGCAGGATGACGAAGTCATCCCGCTGGATCGCCACGGCGCGCTTCGCGCAACTCGCGATGACAGTCATTTCCCCAACAGCTCCCAGAGGGTGAATTTGATCGAGTTCGCTGGTTTGCCTCCAGTGCCTTGATCCGCGTCAATCGGTATAATCAGCGGTTGGTTAGTTCCGCAGGCATCGTCACGGCCAGTCTTAGCTTCAGGGCCGGTAAGCCGGATTCTGTTCCGCGCCTTGCGGCGCTTCAGTCGTCATTTCTCTCACGTGGGCCTTGCGGCCTACCTGTCCGCCACTGCCCGCTTGCGCGAACGCGGCGGGATGCGGCATACCCGCGGCTATCGGACGGGCCGTCCAGCCGCCTATTTTGCCTTGCACCGGAAGGGGTTTTTCATGCCGCCGTCATTGCTGACGGCGCGGTGGGCTCTTACCCCACCTTTTCACCCTTGCCTGAATCGTGCCGCCTTGCAGCGAATCAATCCCGGCGGTTTGTTTTCTGTGACACTGTCCGTCGACGCGCTTTGAAACGCGCCGCCCACACTTGCGAGAGCTCGTGTGGCATCCTGCCCTACGGTGTCCGGACTTTCCTCTCCGAATATCTTAAACGGGCACGGCGTTACCCGTACCTTGGGATCAAAGAACTCGGAGCGACGACCTGGCCCCAAAGCTAAGTCCGGTAGCAAACGCGTTCGAAACGACCGCTGCAAGCTCTCGATGGTCGATGCCTTTCGGCTTTCAGTTCGGATTCGTTCGGATTCAAGCCACCACGGATAACGGGGATGGACACGGATCAAAACAACGAGCCGATGGAATCAATCACATCCGCCCGCTCGCCTACCCGATCCGTTCATCACCACGAAATACTCGAAATCCGCGAAAACCAAGGCCGCTTCCGTATATTTCGCATGTTCCGTGGGCAACTTTCGATTCAATTGGCCGCCACCGGGGCGCAATGGATCAAGGCAGCATCGTTCATCCCTGCCGCTTTCTTATGCTTCGTGTATTTCGTGGTTAACTGCGCTTCATCTACCGCCGAGGCAGGCCACTTGCGCAAAACCTCAACTTTCCCAGTAAACAATCCGCCCACACTGGTCGCACGTCGGCAAAGCCGAATTGACGTCAGCATTTTTCGCGCGCGCAGCCGACTCGACTTCACTGGAAACTTTTAGATGACAGCCGGCGCATTTGCCGCCGCTGACCGCCACGACCGCAGGCATGTTTCTTTGAGCGACGCGATCGTAAGTCTTCAACCGAAACTCACCGATCGGCTCACGCGATTGAGCGAACTCCGCCTGCGCCGAAGTCAGCTCCGCGGACACATTCGTCGCACGCTCCCGCAGGCTTTTGATGCGTGTCTCGTGGCCGGAGATGTTCGCTTTTAACGCGGCCTCTGCGGTCAAGAATTTCGTCTTCGCCTCGTCGATCGCATACATCACCGCGAGTTCCTGTTCTTCCAGCGCTCCGATTGCGGCCTCGGTGGTCTCGATCTCGTGACCCAGCGCCTGATACTCGTCGTTCTTTCGCACCTGGGATTGCTGCGTACGGTATTTCCCGAGCTTTCCCTCCGCTGAGCCGATTTCTGTCTCCAACAGCTTCTTCTTCGATTCGAGTTCTCTGAGTTCCAGTCGGGCCGCATCGATCGCCGCCTTTTCACCGGCGATGCGGTGCTCGACCAGCGCAACCTCCTGCGGAATGGCTTTCAGCTGACTCTCCAACCCTCGGCGCTTGAGGTCGCGATCCTGCAAGATGAGCAACTTCTCCAGCACGGGCGTGGGCATCGTTCGGAGGCTGCCCCGCCCTCCCCCGAGCGGTCAAATGAATCCCTCGTTTAAAACGAAAAGAGCGGCGTTCTGGGGCCGGTTTTTTCTCAAGAAAACCCTCGCGTGCGCCTCCAAAAACCGGCACTTTTTTCGTTTCCCTTTCCCTCACGAAGATCCCTTTCATGGCCGACGAATCCGACTCCGATCGCAACGCAAGAAACCAGGCAGGTGCAGACGCCTACGACGCCTCAAAGCTGAGTCAGTTGAAGGGTCTAGAGGCCGTCCGAAAGAAGCCCGGCATGTACATCGGCGGCACGGATGAGCGAGCGCTTCACCACTGCGTCTCCGAGGTTCTGGACAACTCCGTTGACGAACATCTCGCCGGTTTTTGCTCACGGATCGAGGTCGCCATCCACGTCGATGGTTCGATCAGCATCCGCGACAACGGACGCGGCATTCCCGTCGATCTCAACAAAGACAGCGGTCTGTCCGGGGTTGAGCTGGTGCTCACGACGCTGCACTCGGGTGGCAAGTACGGCCAGGGCGGCTACAAGTTCTCTGGCGGCACCCATGGTGTCGGAGCGAAATGCGTCAATGCCGTCTCTGAGTGGTTCGAAGTCGAGGTCTCGCGCAACGCTCAGGTTCACCACATGAAGTTCGAGCGCGGCAAGACCGTGCGGAAACTTGAGGTGATCGGAAAAGCCAAGGGCACGGGTACGCTCATCACGTTCAAGCCGGACAAAGAGATCTTCCAAGAGACGACCGTCTTCAAATCCGATCGGATCACGCAGCGGCTGCGCGAGCTCGCATTTCTCAACTCAGGACTTGAGATCGTCTTCACCGACGAACGTCCGGCGATCACGAAACCGGAAACGTTTTACTACAAAGACGGCGTCGTCGAATTCGTTAAGCAGCTCAATACTGGCAAAGAGCCGCTGCATCCGAAGCCGATCAACTTCAACAAGGAGACGACCCTTCAGCTCGAAGATAAAACCATCGAGGTGCACGTCGAGGTCGTCCTCCAATATAACGATACCTATAACGACCAGGTTCTCTGTTATACGAATACCATCCACAACCCGGATGGCGGCACGCACCTGTCAGGTTTCCGAAGCGCCCTGACTCGCGCGATCAATCAGCACGCGAAATCAAACAATCTGCTCAAGGAGAAAGATCCGCAGATCACGGGTGATGACGTTCGCGAAGGTCTCGCGGCGGTGATCTCGATCAAGCACAGCGACCCGAAGTTCGAGTCTCAGACCAAGGTCAAGTTGCTCTCGCCCGAAGTTGAGAGCGTCGTCGGCTCGGTAACCTACGAAGGCTTGATGTTTACCTTCAGCTCCACTCCCGCGGTCGCCAAACGGATCGTGGAGAAATCGCTGAATGCCGCACGAGCAAGAGAAGCCGCCCGCAAAGCGCGCGAGACGGTTCGCAAAGGTGCGCTGCATGGTGGCGGCTTGCCCGGTAAACTCGCCGATTGTTCAGAACGGGATCCTTCGCTCACCGAAATCTATATTGTCGAAGGTGACTCGGCTGGTGGCTCCGCGAAGCAAGGTCGAGATCGTCGATATCAGGCGATCCTCC
Source organism: Opitutus sp. (assembly GCA_039930205.1). Lineage (GTDB taxonomy): Bacteria > Verrucomicrobiota > Verrucomicrobiia > Opitutales > Opitutaceae > Opitutus. The sequence continues at coordinate 10,076 of JBDSPT010000081.1, forward strand.
CTTTGCGCGGAAAGCTGATCAACACTGAGAAGGCGCGGATCGACAAGGTGCTCGCCAACGAGGAAATCAGAACCCTCATCACTGCCGTCGGCACGGGCATCGGTGATCACGAGGGCGAAGGTGCGTTCGATGCGAACAAGGCTCGCTATCACAAGATCATCATCATGACCGACGCAGACGTGGACGGATCTCATATCCGTACGCTTCTGCTCACGTTCATCTACCGCCAGATGAAGGGTCTCCTGGACCGCGGGTTTATTTATATCGCCCAGCCCCCGCTCTATAAGATCAAACGCAAGAAGCGTGAGCAGTACGTCGACAACGACGAACAGCTGAATCGCATTCTCCTGGAACTCGGATCCGAAGACGTCGTGCTCACGCGGCTGTCCGACCAACACGTTTTTGCGCCGGCTCAAATCGACAAGATCGTCGAAGCACTCGCGGCCCTTGAGAAACTCGGTACTGGTGTGACTCGGTACGGCGCATCCCTGCCGGAATATCTGGATCAGCATGATCCAGAGACGCAGGCCTTGCCTCGTTACATTGCCCGAATCCGCGAAGGCAATAAAGAGAGTCATGAGTTCCTGCGCGATGAGGCGGCACGCGCTCAGTTTGTCCAAAGTCACGGCTTGGATGCGGACGTCTCGGAACAGACTGAACCAGCGGCGACGAAGCCGACGGTCCGGAAGTTCGACGGATGCGCGCGCAGGAGCGCGCCGACGCGCTCGCCGCCGGCGGCCAGCGCCGCCTCGTAGTCGGCGCGGCGCGTTCGGTTCGTCGTGCCCACCTCGACGAGCCGCGTGCCCGCGACCTCGAGGATCTCGGGGATCCGGAAGCCGCCGCCGATCTCGATCAGCTGCCCCCGCGACACGACGACGTCGCGGCCGCCCGCCAGCGCAGCGCAGGCCAGCAGCACCGCCGCCGCGCAGTTGTTGACCGCGATGGCCGCCTGCGCGCCGGTCAGCTCACGCAGCAGATCCTCGACGTGGGCGTGGCGCGAGCAGCGCTCGCCGCTCGCCAGGTCGAGCTCGAGGTTGCAATAGCCGTCTGCGGCCGCCGCCACCGCGGCCTGCGCCTCGGCGGCGAGCGGGGCGCGGCCGAGGTTCGTGTGGACGACGATGCCCGTCGCGT